>JBFFDV010000095.1:0-9331 GCA_041559215.1 Anaerolineae bacterium
CGCTGATCCAGTTGTCTGGCGGCAGGAGGATCATCGTAGAGCTGCCCGGCATCGAGGATCCGGAACGAGCCATCCAGACCTTTGGCGAGACAGGACTTCTGGAATTCATTGATGCTGGTCTGACATTCCTGCCGTCTGGAACGGTAGTCAGAACCACTGAGGAGGTAGCTCCTGTAGCGCCGATTTCACCTACTTTGACCATCACCCCCACGACCATAGAAGGGACGCCAACCGTTACCCCGTCGCAAGTATTGAGCCCTACGCTCCCCATCAGCCCCACTGTTTCCCCTACGCCCGAGGGACCGGAATATGAGACCATCTTGACCGGACGTCATCTGCAAGAGGCGAGCATGGGGTTTGGGCAGTTGGGGCTGATCGAGATCCAATTCCAACTGAACGGTGAGGGGGCGGCCATCTTTGAGGAGTATACCAGGGCGCATGTGGGACAGGTAATGTGCATCGTTTTGGACAAGCAGGTTGTCAACTGCGCCACGATCAACGAACCCATCCCCGGCGGAGGTGTGCGCATCACCAGGGAGGGAGGTTTTTCGCCAGAGGAGGCGGAGAGCATCGTCATCCGCTTGCGGTATGGTGCCTTGCCCATCCCCTTGCGCGTGGAGACCAACCGCACCGTTGGTCCCACCTTGGGCGAGGACTCCTTGCGAAAGAGCCTCATCGCCGGGATCATCGGCCTGACCATAGTCGTCCTGTTCATGCTTTTGTACTATCGACTGCCCGGCGCGCTGGCGGATGTGGCGCTGGTGATTTACGCCGCCATCGTCCTGGCGCTCTTCAAGTTGATACCGGTGGTTCTCACCCTGCCCGGCATCGCTGGTTTCATCCTCTCTGTGGGCATGGCTGTGGATGCTAACATCCTCATCTTCGAACGGATGAAGGAGGAGTTGCGTCTTGGCAAGGGATTGCACCTGGCGGTGGAGCAGGGCTTCAGTCGCGCCTGGCCTTCCATCCGTGACTCGAATTTCTCCACCATCATCACCTGTGCCATACTCTTCTGGTTCGGTTCCTATTTCGGGGCCAGCATCGTCAAGGGCTTCGCCCTGACACTGGGCGTCGGCGTTCTGGTCAGTATGTTCACCGCTATCATCGTGACCCGTACCTTCCTGCGCTTGATCATGGATTTGGACGTGGTCAGGCATCATCGCTGGTTCGGGGTGTAAGGGGTAGGGATGTTTGACGTAGTTGGCAAGCGTTACTGGTACTATCTCGTCTCGGCCGTGGTGGTCGTGCCCGGGTTGATCTCGCTCATCCTCTTCGGCCTCCATTTTTCCATAGATTTCACCGGGGGCTCGATAATGGAGTTGCAGTTCCAGCAGGCGGGGGCGGTTCAGCCTGCCGAACTGAAGGAGCTCTTCGGCGAATACGGGTTCGGTGACACCATGGTTCAGAGTTCGCAGGAGAATATCTTCCTCATCCGCAGTAAGATGCTGGATTCGGAGACGAAGAGCGAGATCCAGGGGGGGGTAGAGGAGCGGTTCGGAAGCTTCACGGAGCTCCGTTTCGAATCTGTCGGCCCAGCAGTAGGGGGCGAGGTGCAGCAGCGGGCCTATCTGGTCGTGGCTATGGCAGCCGTCGCCATCTTGATCTATATCTCATTTGCTTTTCGCAAGGTCATGAAGCCTATCCGGTACGGGGCCTGTGCCATCATCGCCATGGTGCACGACATCTTCGTTGTGGTCGGCCTGGCCTCCATCTTCGGCGTCCTGTACGGCTGGGAGGTGGATGCCTTGTTCCTGACCGCCCTGCTGACCGTTATCGGGTTTTCGGTGCATGATAGCATAGTCGTCTTCGATCGTATCCGGGAGAATAGCAGGCGTTATGCAGGGGACCCGATAGAAATCATCGTCAATCATAGCATCATCCAGACTCTGGACCGTTCGATCAACACCCAACTGACGGTGGTTTTCACCTTGACGGCCTTGCTGCTCTTTGGCGGCATCACCATCAGAAATTTCGTCCTCACGCTCTTGATCGGCATCATCAGCGGTACGTATTCCTCCATCTTCAACGCCAGTCCCTTGCTAGTAGAGTGGGAGCGAAGGCCAGATCTGTTGCTCTATGCCCTCTCCTTCATAGCCCCTCCCTTAGGTCTGATCATCGGGCTGTTCTTGCTGTGGAGGGGGAGTGATACATCTCGACCTTGGTTCAGGGGCTGCCTGCTGGCCGCCTTGATAGGGGTGGTGGCCTTCGGAGGGTTGTTCCTGCTCCGGGGGATACTGCCATCGCCGATAGCCTAGGGGATGTCGGAACCCTTTAAGGGAATGACCGTCTGCGGAAATGAGGCCCAAGTTAGGAAGGGCCTTTTTTCTGCTCAGTTTTCAGAATACAGTGTAACCCGGTTAAAGGGAAAGGAGAAAAGAAGTGGATACGAGAACAAAACTGTTGGCTGTACTGTTGAGTTTGATCCTGTTGGCCTCACTGACCCTGGCTTGCACTTTGCCAGGGCTGGGCGGAGCGGTGACGGAGGAGGAAACGCCTGTCCCGCCACCTCCTGCGGGAGAGACGCCAGAGGCGCAGACTCCTGTTCCTGCGGGGGAGACGCCTGAGGCGCCACCTCCGGAGGAAGTGCCCGTCGAGGCGGATGTGGAGGCTCTCAATAACCTGGATTCGTACGCTTATACCTTTCATTTCGAGGGACTGAGCACAGCTGCAGGCACTGTAGAGCATACCACTCTCGACATCGAGGGGCGGCGGCAGAACCGTCCCACGAGGGCGGAGCAATTGAGCTTCTCCTCGACCGATGGTGATTCCGATGCTACGGAGTTTGTCTATATCGAGGAGGAGAACAAGATATGGGTCCGCGAGGGCGGCGGCGAGTGGGAGGAGGTTCCAGTTGTGGATCCAGCCATGCTCCAGATGTTCGACGCCTTCAGCATGGGGTTCTGGTGGAACACCCTTTTCTCAGGGAGTCCCGCGAGTGCGCAGCTTCTAGGTCAGGAAACGGTGAACGGTGTACTGGCCAACCATTACCGCACGGCAGAGGCCGTAGGTTGGGGCTTCGCCGTTGGTTGCACCTTTGCCTCAGTGCAGGATGACATCTGGGTCGCGGTGGATGGCAACTTCCCGGTGAAAAGACAGTTCGACGCTTCTGGCGAGTGCGAGGGCGAGAGGGGTGAGGTGCACTTCCTCATGGAAATGAGTAATGTCAACCAACCGGTCAATATTAACCCACCTATGTGATGATGGACAGGTGAGGGCCAGTTGACACCCCAGGCAAGAATAGAGCTGGCCCTCCGTTTGCTCAAGATGGTAAGAGCGCGGATCAAAGGAGTTGTTGGCTTAGTCGTCGCTTCGATGCTGGTCGCCTGTGGAGGAGGTGCAGGGGGCCAGCCCACGCCTTCGCCCACTATCGCCATTTCCCTGGAATATGACCACAGTGCTAGGGCCTTGATCATCGAGGCCGATACCTACGGTGGCCTAATGCCTCGTCCGACAGGCAGGCATGTGCCGGAGCTGAGTATCTCCGGCGACGGGCTGGTGGTTCTCGCCCAGGAAGGGGAGATGCCGACAGTGGGGACCGACCGGGTGGTCATGACCGGCCACATCAGCGAGGAGGAACTGGACCAGCTCCTGAGCTTCATCGCAGACAGCGGGTTCTTCCAACTAGAGGACCGTTATCAGCCCTCTCCCGCGCCCACCGATTTGCCGTCCAGGCACATCACCGTCAACCTGCTTGATGTCTCTAAGAGTGTTATCATCTATCCGCCCGATTTCGCCGAGGCCCCGGCGGTGTTCCGGGACGTATACAACGAGGTTGTGAGTATATATCCGTCCGATGCTGCCGTTTTCACCCCGACCTCTGGAACGATGACCGCTATTGATCTAGGGGCTATAGATGACCTCCCATCCGGTCAGGGCAGCCAGGTGGCTCCCTGGGACACGCCACTGGTGGGTATTGCCCCCGCCGAAGCAACGGGGGGAACTCATCTGGAAGGAGAGCAGTATCAGGTGGTCGGGGAGTTCCTGTTGCGTTATCCCCCGTGGCAGCTTTTTGGCTCCCAGGACGGACGGGCCTACCAGGTTCGTCTGGAAGCTGATCTACCTTGGTAGGGCACCTCGCCTTAGTGTCGGGAGAAGCGCCTAAAGGCGAGTCCCGCAAGCCCCAAAAGGTGTGCTCATGAATAAGTTGGTGCAGGAAGAGCTCCCTTCGCAGGCGCGTCCTGGTTGGCGCGCCCTCCCGCGGAATGTGTGGGTGCTGAGCGTTACCAGCTTCTTGACAGATGTCTCCAGCGAGATGCTCCTTAACCTCTTGCCACTCTTCCTGGCCAACGTGCTGGGGGCCGGGACGGCTATTATCGGCCTGATCGAGGGGCTGGCGGAGACCACCGCCAGCGTGCTCAAGGTCTTCTCTGGCTGGTTCTCGGACAGGCTGGGGCAGCGGAAATGGCTGACGGTTGCTGGATACGGGCTATCCAGCCTGGCCAAGCCCTTTCTCTATTTCGCCACCTCCTGGTCCTGGATATTGACCGTGCGTGTGGCCGACAGGGTGGGTAAGGGTATTCGCACTGCACCTCGCGACGCGCTTATCGCCGATTCGATAGACGAGAGCCAGCGGGGGCTCAGTTTCGGCCTGCATCGTGCGATGGACACGGCCGGGGCTTTCAGCGGGTTGCTCATCGCCGCAGCGGTGGTATGGGCCACTCAGGCGACCGGAGGAGTTCTGCACCGGGCGACCTTTCAAAGCGTGGTGCTATTGAGCATTGTCCCGGCGGTGTTGGCGGTGCTGGTGCTGGCCTTTGGCGCGCGGGACATCCCCAGACGGGATGGGGCAACCAGAGCGCCATCGCTTACTCTTAAGGGCTTCGATGTCCGTTTCCGAGGGTTCCTTCTCATAGTTATTCTCTTCACCTTGGGCAACTCATCGGACGCTTTTCTAATTCTTCGCGCTCAGGAGCGGGGGCTGTCGGTGTTGGGTGTGATGGGCGCTTTGCTGGCCCTCAACCTGGTGTACAGCCTGGTTTCCAGCCCGGCGGGGGTACTGTCTGACCGCATCGGTCGGCGGCGGGTGCTGGTAGGTGGCTGGTTGATCTATGGACTGGTCTATCTGGGCTTTGCCCTCGCTGGCGCGGGCTGGCAGGTATGGCTGCTGTACGCGCTCTACGGGGTGTACTATGGGATGGCCGAAGGTGTGGCCAGGGCACTGGTAGCCGATATCGTCAGGCCAGAGCAGCATGGCACAGCCTACGGGGTGTTCAATGCAGCCATTGGGGTGACCGCCTTTCCGGCCAGTTTGATCGCGGGGCTGCTGTGGCAGGGGTTAGGCCCCTGGAAAGGCTTCGGCCCGGCAGCGCCCTTTCTCTTTGGAGCTGGGCTTGCTTTGCTGGCCGCACTATTGATGACAAGGTGGCTACCCAGATTGAAGCAGGAGGGTTAAGGGATGTTACGTAGGGCTCTGGTCATATTCGGCGTCTTGTTGGTCATTGTAATACTGGTGGAGGAGATAGCTATTGTGGAGCAAGGCACGGGTGGGATTCATATCTCCAGTGAAGCTCTGACACTGTTATTGGGCGTCATCCTGGGATTGGCAGCCGTCTTCTTCATCTTCCGTCGGCCGCCTAGAGGCAGGAGGAGAAGAAAGAAATAGGATGCCTTCGAGGGTTGGATTAACTTGTCAGGTGCTTTAGCAGCACCTCCAGCGCCGCTTCCGCCGAGCGCTCCTTATTCTCCGTTCTATCCCCCTTCCAGATATGCTTCTCGCACAACTCGATACCGTCGGCGGCTAGCCCGATGTACACCAACCCCACCGGCTTCTCTGGCGTGCCCCCTGTAGGCCCGGCTATGCCGGTGACCGATATCGCTATGTCCGTGCCGAGGAGTTGCCGAACCCCTCGGGCCATCGCCAGGACAGTCTGCTCGCTCACTGCGCCGTGCTCTACCAGCGTCTCGTGGGGCACTCCCAGTATCCGCTCCTTGGCCTCGTTGGAGTAGCTCACCACCCCGCCCTGGAAGTAGGAGGAACTGCCCGGCACGTTGGTGATGCGGTGGCCTAGTAGCCCCCCAGTGCAGGATTCAGCTACAGCCAAGGTCCAGCCCCGTTGGGATAGCAGCTCTCCTATCCGCTTCTCCAGTTCCACGGTGTCCTTCCGGTAGGGGAAACTGGAAGCAACAGCCTCTAGTTACCCTGGGTTATCTTCTGCAGGCCATCGTTGGCTATGAACTCTCCGAACTCTTCAAAAGTGGCGAATATCCCGGCGGAGAGGAACTTAACTACCCAGTTATCGGCCATGGGGGAGATGCTCAAGATCGGTATCCCCTCATCATAAGCCTGCCACATCTCGAGGGCGGTCCCCATGCTGGCTTCAGGCAAGTAAGCGATGAGGTAATCAACCTGTTTGGCCAGGTCGAGCATATCCAGGAAAGTTCTCAAACCGTCCTCGGGGCCGTAGTCAGGGCTGTCAGGATGGATCTCATAGGGACAGATTATCTCGGCCTCAGGGTACTTCTGCAGGATTATCTCCCTGATGCCCGTGCGATAGTCCTGGCTACAAATGCCCTGGCCCTGCCGAGATCCTTGCATCACGCCAGCGATAAAGAAACGCAAGAGGCCCTCCTTAGTTTAGAGACTGATGAACGAGTTGTCGCTATTATACCAGATGTATGGGCAGGTTTCTAGTGTGCCAGAATGGGGCTTGCGCAGCGACTGGGCGCAAGCCCAATACGTCTTGATATACGACCCCAACGATGGTATAGTTTAGTTGAGGTGAAGTTATCTTCCCCCAGGGCGTCCCGATAGGCGATGGGTCGGTATGATGAGATACGCCAGGATTGTGGTCAATACGCGGGTGCAACCCCGCAGGAAGGTGTTGGACTACGAGCCGCAGGGGGAGGAAGGCAATGGCTCTCCCCTGGGCATGACCTTCCACTACTCGATCCCCCCTGAGCTTCGGGACGAGGTGCGCTTGGGGCAACTGGTCATCGTCCCCTTCGGCCCTCGTCGTCTGCAGGGCGTTATCTTCGGTTTCGACGATGTAACCCCCGTCTCCCAAACCAAGGACTTGTACGAGATAGCCGATCCGACACCGGTTCTTTCCCCCACCCACATAGAGTTGGCTTCCTGGATCAGCCGCTACTACCTGGCCCCACTGATAGACGCAGTGCGTCTTATGCTACCTCCGGGCGTGGGGCGCAGGACTCTTATCACCCTCCAACTGAATACGGAGCGCCCGCTGCCCCCCAACCTGAGCAGCGAGCAGCAAACTGTGATTGAGATGCTCCGGCGCGAAGGCGAGGTGTCATTACATGCCCTGAGCAGAGGATTACGCATCAAGAGCTATCGCTCCGTCGTGGAGGGACTGGTCCGCAGGGGCGTGATCGTAAAACGCTCGGAGCTGGCTGAGGCTAGGGTCAAGCCCAAGATGGAGCGGGTGGCTCGTCTCGGGAGAGAACTTACACCTGATCTACTGGAAGAGCTTCGCAGAGCCCCGGTGCAAAGGAGTATCGTTGAATATCTGGCTGATGAGGGTCCTACTTCTGTATCGGACATCTACTCCGAGGTAGGGGGCAGCAGTTCGACCCTCCAAGCGCTGGCTGAGAAAGGGCTTATCGAGTTGGAGGAGCAGGAGATGTGGCGGGACCCTTTGCAAGGGCGCACTTTCGTTCCTGCCTCTCCTCCCAGGCTGACCTCAGATCAGGAGGCCGCCTGGCGGGAGATAGAGGGCAGCCTGCGCAGGACAGGTCCTTCGACTGCGCTCAGGACAGGCCCCGAGGTCTTTCTGCTCCATGGAGTGACCGGCAGCGGCAAGACAGAGATATATCTGCGCGCCCTGCAGGACGTGTTGGCTATGGAGCGACAGACTATCGTGCTCGTGCCCGAGATAGCCCTGACCCCGCAGACCATCCGCCGCTTCGCCGCCCGGTTTCCCGGACGTATCGCTGTGTTACACAGCAAGCTCTCCATAGGCGAGCGGTACGACGGGTGGCGTCGCATCCGCGATGGTGAGGCCGATATCGTCATCGGCTCGCGCTCCGCTGTTTTCGCCCCCCTCCCCAGGTTGGGCCTGATCGTCATAGACGAGGAGCATGAGTGGAGCTACAAGCAGGACAGGACTCCTCGCTATCACGCCCGGGATGTGGCCGTTAAGCTGGCGGAGATAAGTGGCTGCAAGGTCATTTTGGGCAGCGCCACCCCGGATGTGGTTTCTTACTATCGTGCTCAGCGGGGGGAGTATAAATTGTTACATCTGCCCCAGCGTATCATGGGGCATCGGCGGCGCATCGAGGAGCAGAGAGCCCAATACAGCATAGAGGAGGAGCGCTCCACAGCGAAGGAGGTGGGCGAGGGATATGACGAGGCGATGTACATGGAACTGCCGCCGGTGCAGGTGGTGGATCTACGCCAGGAGTTGAGGGCAGGGAACCGCAGTATCTTCAGCCGCGCCCTGCAGGATGCCATGGGCGTGGCTCTGGCTGCCAAGGAGCAGGTGATATTATTTCTCAACCGCCGCGGAGCGGCCACTTTCATCATGTGTCGCGATTGTGGTCATGTCCTAAGATGCAAGCGTTGCGATGTGCCTTTGACCTACCACTCTGCCGAGGACGACCTCATCTGCCATCATTGCAACTACCGGACATTTCTGCCCGATGGCTGTCCCAGTTGCTGGAGCGGTCGGATAAAGCACTTTGGCATTGGCACACAGCGAGTGGAGGTGGTGACCCGTCAGCTTTTCCCCCAGGCGCAGATCGTGCGCTGGGACCGGGACACGACTGGTGGCAAGATGGCTCACGAGAAGATACTGGAGAAGTTCATCAGCCATGAGGCCGATGTGATGATCGGCACGCAGATGATAGCCAAGGGGTTAGATCTGCCTCTAGTTACGCTGGTGGGGGTGATGACGGCGGATACGGCGTTACATATGCCGGATTTCCGGGCGGGAGAGCGCACCTTCCAGTTGTTGACTCAGGTGGCGGGCCGAGCCGGACGGAGCATTCTGGGTGGCAAGGTCATCGTGCAGACATATAAACCCAACCACTACTGCATTCAAGCTGCCAGCCGCCATGACTACGAGGGGTTCTATAGGCAGGAGATGGAGTTCCGTCGGCAACAAAGATATCCGCCTTTCAGTCGTCTGGTGCGACTGATCTACGTGCATCGCGATGCGGAGCGTTGTCAAGACGAGGCAGAGAGGATGCACCGCCTGCTGCGCAACAAGATAGCCCGCCTGGGTCTGCCGGAAATTGACCTCATAGGGCCGGCTCCGGCCTTTCTGAGCCGCATACGGGGCCGGTACCGCTGGCAGCTTATCGCGAGAGGCCGCGACCCCCATCCCCTCCTGGAGGACTTGGCTCTGCCCCTGGGCTGGCGAGTGGATGTGGA
>JBFFDV010000096.1:0-9320 GCA_041559215.1 Anaerolineae bacterium
GTCTGGTGATTGATGATTTTCTCAATGAGACTTTTGACCAAATATGTCTGGTCTATGCAGATTTCATCAATACCATGGTTCAGCGTCCGGTGACCCTACAGTTACTGCCTATCCAACCGGCGGCACCCGTAGGCGCGGGGGGCATAGCGTACACTATCGAGCCAGATCCTGAAACAGTCTTGGGTCAGGTCTTGGAAGGGTTTGCGGTGTTGCAGATCTATCAGGCCATCTTGGATGCTCAGGCCAGCGAGCATTCGGCCCGCATGGTGGCTATGCGGGCAGCTACCGAGAACGCCGAGGCCTTGGTGGAAGATTTGACCCTGACCTACAACCGGGCTCGTCAGGAAGCGATCACCAAGGAGTTGTTGGACATCGCCGGAGGTGCCGAGGCCTTGGCCAAGGCGCGGGCGATGGCTGGATAGAGCGTTGATGGTAAAGGCGAGCCTGGAGAGATGAGTTCTATGTCTAGGAGGGTGAGATTCCGATGGTAGAGAAGTCGCGCGGAAAGATTGTACAGGTGATTGGGCCGGTGGTGGATATCGAATTCCCCCCAGAGCAGCTTCCAGAGATCTATGATGCGGTGGAGATTCCCCGGGACGGTGAGGGGAAGTCGGTGTTGGAGGTACAGCAGCACCTGGGTGACAACTGGGTGCGCTGCCTGGCCATGGACTCCACCGATGGCTTGAAGCGGGGTATGGAAGCAATCGCCACCGGGGCGCCCATAACGGTGCCGGTGGGCGACGGCACACTAGGTCGTCTGCTCAATGTGTTGGGTGAGCCCATTGATCGTCTCGGCCCAGTCGAGGTGGATGAACACCGACCCATTCACCAAGCGCCACCAAGCTTTGAAGATCAAAGCACCAGCACCGAGGTCTTCGAAACCGGTCTCAAGGTGATAGACCTGGTGGCTCCCTTCACCAAGGGAGGCAAGACTGGCGTCTTCGGCGGAGCAGGGGTAGGCAAGACGGTGGTTATTATGGAGCTCATCCACACCATCGCCACAGAACATGGTGGCGTGTCTGTCTTCTGTGGCATCGGCGAGCGCTCTCGCGAGGGGAATGACTTGTGGTATGAATTGCAGGAATCTGGAGTACTTGACAAGGTAGCCCTGATTTTCGGTCAGATGAACGAGCCGCCGGGAGTACGACTCCGGGTCGGGTTGACCGGCCTGACGATATGCGAGTACTTCCGCGACAGGGGCATGGATGTCCTTCTCTTCATAGATAATATCTTCCGCTTCGTCATGTCGGGCTCTGAGGTTTCGGCACTGATGGGACGTATGCCCAGCGCAGTGGGGTATCAACCCACACTTGGCACCGAGATGGGCGAATTACAGGAGCGTATCACCTCTACCAAGCGGGGCTCCATCACCTCTTTGCAGGCCATCTTCGTCCCTGCCGATGACTACTCCGACCCGGCACCTGTGGCTACCTTCGCTCACCTGGATGCCACCATCGCCCTTGAGCGTTCCATCGCGGAGATGGGCCTTTACCCCGCCGTGGACCCACTGGCCTCCACCTCGCGCATCCTGGACCCGCACATCGTGGGGGAGGAGCATTATAGCGTGGCCCGCGAGGTACAGCGCACCTTGCAACGGTACAAGGACTTGAGCGATGTCATCGCCATTCTAGGGGTGGAGGAGTTGAGCGAAGAGGACAAGCTAACCGTGGCTAGAGCGCGCAAGATTCAGCGTTTCCTCTCTCAACCCATGTTTGTCGCTGAGGCTTTCACCGGTCGAGAGGGGGCCTATGTGCCCATTAAGGAGACGGTACGCGGATTCCGGGAGATTTTGGAGGGCAAACATGATGATTTGCCGGAGGGAGCTTTTTTCATGGTGGGCACCATAGATGAAGCAGCGGAGAAGGCCCGGACGATGGCTGGTGGTCCGGAAGGGCCGGCTTGTGAGGAACCTGAGGAGGAGTCGGAATCGGGATAAGGGGGAGCTGAATGGCAAAACTGCGCTTTGAGCTAGTTAGCCCGGAACGCATCGTCTATGCCGACGATGAGGTGGATATCGTCATCGTGCCTGGCGCTGATGGCGAGCTCGGCATTCTCCCCAATCATGCTCCTCTTCTCACCGCTCTGGGCATTGGGGAGCTAAGGATCAAGAAAGGCGCGGAGGAGGAGTGCTTTGCCGTCCACGGTGGCTTCATGGAGGTGCTGGCCAATAAAGTCATCGTCATGGCTGATACGGCGGAGCACGCTGAAGAGATAGATGTGGCGCGGGCTGAGGCGGCCAGGGAACGGGCGGAAAGGCGATATCAGGAGAAGCCTGAGGGTCTGGACATGGCTCGCCTGGAGGGGGCGCTGCGTCGGTCGAGGGTACGGCTCAAAGTGGCGCGGCGCAGGCGCCGCCGTCCCCGGATGGAAGCGAGTCGGGAGGAACTCTAGGGCGGACATGGGAATGCCCGCCAATTGTTTTAAGGAGCGCACATGTTTTCTAGGCAGATAGGCGTGGACTTGGGCACGGTTAACGTGCTTGTTTGGACGAAGGGCAAAGGGATTGTGCTCTTCGAACCGTCCGTTGTGGCTCTCTCGACCAATGATAACAGGATCGTGGCCCTAGGTCGGGAGGCTCAAGCCATGGTGGGACGGACTCCGGAGAGCATTGAGGTCTTGCGTCCCTTGCGCGATGGCGTGATCGCCGACTACGTGGTCACCGAACTTATGCTCCGTTATTTCATATCCGGCATATTGGGACGGGTTCGCCTCTTCAAGCCCGAGATAATGATCAGTGTCCCCATAGGCGTCACCACAGTGGAGAAACGTGCCGTTCACGACGCCGCAATTCAAGCGGGGTCCAAGGTGGCACATCTCATCCCTGAACCTTTGGCCGCAGCTCTCGGCGCGGGGATGCCTGTTGATACCCCCTCTGGCAATTTTATAGTTAACATCGGTGGTGGAACCAGCGAGGCGGCGGTTATCTCCATGAATGACATCGTAGTGAGCGGGGCCGTTCGAGTGGGGGGCAACAAGCTTGATGAGGCCATCGCTTCCTATGTGAAGAGAAAATATAACCTGATGATCGGGGATCAGACTGCGGAGGAGATCAAGATTCAGATCGGCAGTGCCTTGCCCATGGAAGAGGATTTGACCATGGAGGTGCGAGGCCGGGATGTGGTGGCCGGGTTGCCCAAGATTGTCACGATCAAATCGGGGGAGGTGACGGAAGCCATCGCTGAACCTCTGGCTACTATCGTCACTGCGATCAAGGGGGTGTTGGAGAAGACGCCTCCTGAACTGGCAGCCGACATCATAGATCGTGGAGTGGTGATGACTGGTGGCGGCTCCCTTCTACGGAATATGGATACCTTTCTGACCCAAGAGCTCGGCGTCCCTTGCTACGTGGCCGATGAGGCCATCGCCAGTGTGGTCTTGGGTTGCGGCAGAGCCTTCGCGGAATACGAAATCCTGAGGAGGACTTTACCTGAGCTATAAGGGCGAGATGGCACGAAGCGTGGTGGATAAGCGCGTGTTGCCATGTGCGGCCGCGCGCTTGTTGTTTGTGCAAATCCAGTCGGCGCCTACAAACTCGCCACCTGGTCACTAAAAAGATTAGCCACCTGGCCAATCGCGAAATCCCCCAGATGGCCGATGCGTCTGGAGGATTTTTGCTGTATACTAAATATGAGGCAACCCCAGCAACTAATAGGAGGAAGGTCATAATGAATGATAATCGGATCGGAATCTGGCGTGCTCTCTTCGGGTGGATAGATCAGCCAAAGAAGACTCTGCGCTACGTAATCAAAGAGCCCAGATGGCCTCTGTGGCTGGCCCCAGTGTTGATAATCCTTGTGGCCGCGATCATCGTCACCGTCGTCTCGGCACCTTTGCTGTCGGAGATGAGCCGTGAGCAGGCTGAAGAGCAGATACGAGGGCAAATGGCTGGTGTGTCGGGCGAACAGGAAGAGCAGATGGAAAGGGCTCTGGAGACTTTCACTTCGCCTCTGTTTTTGGCGCTGACCGGCATCGCTTTCACTGTCCTGGGCTTGATTTTGACCTGGCTTTTCCGAGGGGCGCTGTTGTTCTTTATCGGCTACTTTCTGGGAACCGATAATAGGTATATACAGATGGTCACCTTGGTCCTTTGGGCCTGGTTACCTTTCGCCTTGCGGGACCTGGTACAGGCCATCTATGTGCTCCTGAATGGACAACTCGCGATCAATAGGGGGCTTTCTTTCCTGGTAGCTAGCGGCGACCAGGCGCAAAATGCAGGCAACCTCCTTTACGGCTTTCTTGGCCAGATAGATATATTCCTGGTCTGGCACCTGCTGCTAGTGGGCATTGGCATCGCGGTTAGTACCCGCTCCACCGCCACGAAAACTGCGCTTGCCACCATCGGCTATTGGATAGTGACGGCCCTGATAGGTCTTTCACCTGCTCTGTTGCAGATGCTCGTCACCCCTGCGCTGCCGGGGTAGAGTCGGTGTGACCCAAAATCGTCGCCCTCACTGGACTGAGAACCTCTTCGGTGCCTGATCTCACGCGGCGGAGTGCGTTTTTGACAAAGTAAGAGATTTGTGTTATAATAGGAATTGTCTTGTAGATCATGCCATTCATACCCAAGAGTGAGGAAGGGGCGTGGCGTTGTTGCTGCCGCGCTTTCGCCACCTCATTACAGATCTAGGAGTGGAACATGGAACACCAGCCACCCAAGTTTCCTGGCAAATGCTATGGTTCTACCACCGTCAGCGAGCGAGGTCAGATAGTCATCCCTGCCGAGGCTCGGCGCGAGATGGGCCTGGAGCCTGGGACCCGGCTACTAATCTTCGGGCCTGGGGGAAGACAGGTCCTGACCCTGATGACCGCAGAGATGGTCGCCGGGTTCGTCCGCCATGCCATGGAACGGCTAGCGGAATCTGAGCAACTGGTCAGGGAACCTCCTTCAGATCAGGATGACATCGAGTAGAGATCGGTAGCATGTCCATACTTGCCGTGATGATCAGCCTGGTGGTGACGCTTCATAACATAGGGTAGTGAGTGAAAGTTTCTCCGAGTAACAGATACATATATATCTTCATATTTTGGGGTGTAAATTAGGAGGCAAGGGCGGGAGAGATGCGTAGAGCGATAGTAATCACAGTAATCGTCTTGGTGGTGGGAGCGGTCGGCTATTGGTTCTTTCAGCAGGGTTCTATGGAGCCTGTCGGCGCGGTTGACGGTCTGGAGACGGTGACCGCTGAGCGAGGTGATATAGAGGCCACCGTTGACGCTACTGGGACGATAGAACCGGCTGCTGAGGTAACCTTATCCGTCCGCACGGGAGGCATCCTGGAGGCCGTCATGGTGCAGGAGGGCGATGAGGTCCAGGAGGGCGATGTTCTGGCTCAGCTGGAAACAGCTGAATTGGAGTTAGCGGTGACGCAAGCTCAACTCGGCCTGACCAATGCCGAGGCTAATCTGTCCCGAATCCAGGCTGGGGTCGATGTCGAAGATATTGAGGCCGCTCGTGCTAACCTGGAAAGCGCCGAAGCTGCCCTGGCTCGATTGAGGTCAGGACCCACTGAAGATGAGATCACCGTGGCCAGAGCGGATTTGAGGAGGGCTGAGATAGCTCTCCAGGAAGCCCAAGAAGTGTATGACCAGTGGGCTTGGGTAGGAGGCATTGGTGCCCTACCCCAGTCGGTAGCCTTGCAACAGGCGACCATAAACTATGAGCAGGCTTTGGCTGCCTACAATATCACCATGGCAGGCCCCACCGAGAGTGAACTTAGCGCTGCTGAAGCAGCAGTCTCTCAGGCACGAAGTCAACTGAGTAGCTTATTGGAAAACCCCAGCGATGAGGATTTGATCATTGCCCAGGTGGCGGTGGATCAGGCTCAAGCGTCCCTGGAACTCGCTCAATTGCAGTTAGAAGGGACGACGATCGTGGCTCCCTTCGCCGGGACCGTGGCCTTTGTCGGTGCCGAGGTCAACGAGCAGGCCGCGCCTGGAGCCCCGATGGTCACCTTAATAGACCCTTCCGCCTTCCATGTGGACGTCAGTATCGACGAGATAGATATCGGCCAGGTGGAGTTAGGACAGGAAGCCAGGGTCATTCTAGACGCCTTCCCCGATGAGGAGCTTCAAGGTAGTGTCGAATGCATAGCTCCTGCCGCAAGTATCGAACTAGGAACCGTGACCTATCTAGTCACCGTGTCCTTCGATCCCACCACGATCCTGTTGCGCTCTGGGATGACAGCGAATGTCACCGTCGTCACCCAGGAAAAGAAGGACGTTCTCCTGATATCCAATAGGGCCATCTCCATAGATAGAGACACGGGGCTGCTTTATGTGGAGAAGCCGGTGAATGGTGAGACGGTGCGCGTGGAGGTAGAAATCGGCCTGCAGGATGAGTCCTACACCGAGGTGCTGCGAGGTTTGGAGGAAGCAGATGAGGTGGTCATTAGCGGGTCGGACATGGCGGACCGGCTGCGTGGGGGCATGAGGTAGAGCAGGCATAGTTATGAGTACGCAGCTGTGGTGAGGTGCATGAGCGATGATTAAGATTGAGAACGCCACCAAGGTGTACAAGATGGGTGAGGTGGAGGTGCACGCCCTGCGGGGAGTATCTCTTGAGGTTCAGGAGGGGGAGTGGATATCCATCATGGGACCCTCGGGTTCTGGTAAGTCCACCTTGATGAACATCATCGGCTGTCTGGATCAACCCACTTCAGGCGCCTATTACCTTGATGGGATGGACGTGAGTGAGTTGGACGACGACGAACTGGCGGAGATCCGAAATCAGAAGATTGGATTCGTCTTCCAGACCTACAACCTGTTGGCCCGCACCTCAGCCTTGGCGAATGTGCAACTGCCCCTCCTCTACGCCGGGGGCGGGAATAATCGGCAGCGTGCCATGGGCGCACTGAAGGCGGTGGGGCTAGCCGACCGAGCGAATCACAACCCCAATGAGCTTTCCGGTGGGGAGCAACAGAGGGTAGCTATCGCTCGCGCCTTGGTCAACAGCCCCTCTATCATCCTGGCCGATGAGCCCACGGGTAACCTCGACTCCAAGGTGGGCGCAGAGATTGTAGATATCTTCAGGCAACTGAATCAGGAGCAGGGGATCACCATCGTCTTCGTGACGCATGACATTGACGTCGCCTTGCAGACGGAGCGGATCCTGCGGTTGCACGACGGCAAGATCGTCGGGGAGGAGAGAATCTCGACAAATTCGGTCTCCCAGGAGGTGGAAAGTGGATCTCGTTGACAGCGTGCGTGTGGCTTCAAGAGCCCTGAATGCCAACAAGATGCGCTCAGGCTTGACGATGCTAGGGATCATCATCGGCGTGGCAGCAGTTATCGCCCTTCTTTCTATTGGCCAGGGGGTGCAAAAGACGGTCACAGAGCAGATTCAAAGCGCAGGTTCCAACCTGCTTTTCGTGCTGCCCGTCGAGGTAGGAGCAGGAGGCCAGGGCGAATTCACAATGTCACTCACGTACGAAGATGTCGAGGCCATCGCCGACCCAAGAAACGTGCCCGATGCGTCAGCGGTTGCCCCCATGATGCAGGGCAACGGACAGGTCACCTATCGAAGTGAGGAGACAAGAACCACAATCGCGGGGGTATCGCCCGAGTACGACAGAGTACGGAATCTCGAGTTGGCGTTTGGACGCTTTCTCAGTTCTCAAGATATGGACACGCGATCCCGGGTAGCGGTGTTGGGCTCTGAAGCTGCTGAGGAACTCTTCAACGAAAGCGCCTATCCTGTGGGACAGACTATCAAAATCAACCGCATCCCCTTCCGAGTGATCGGCGTGCTGGCGGAAAAGGGAGTAGGCTTCATGGGCAGTGAAGACGGCAATATCTTCGTTCCCATTAGCACGGCGCAGGTAAGACTGTTTCCTCAGCAACGCAACCTTGCTGGTGAGTTTGAGGTCACATTCATCTACGTTCAGGTCTTATCCGAGGATCGCATGAACGCAGCCACGGAGGACATCAACGACCTATTGAGGCGAACGCATGACATCTCCCTGGGGTCAGAGGATGACTTCTCTGTGATCAACCAGGCTGATCTGGTCGACATAATGGCCGAAGTGACGGGCATACTCACGCTCTTCCTGGGAGCTATTGCGGCCATCGCTTTGCTGGTGGGCGGTATAGGCATTATGAACATCATGCTGGTTTCCGTTACCGAACGCACGCGGGAGATAGGCATCCGCAAGGCTGTGGGGGCTAAGAGACGCGACATCCTGCTACAGTTCCTGGTGGAAGCCATGGTATTGAGCCTGCTGGGTGGGGCGCTGGGCATTCTCTTGGGCTACGGTCTCTCTCAGGGAGTATCTCGCCTCTCCGAGGACCTGGTCACTGTGGTCTCGATGAACTCCGTACTGCTGGCCAGCACGTTCTCTCTGATAGTAGGCGTCGTCTTTGGCCTGTACCCAGCCTTGAGAGCGGCCCGCCTGAACCCTATTGATGCCCTACGTTATGAATAGAGGTTGGCGAATGAGCAAGCTAAGACTTGTCAGTTCGATGCTATCCCTTTTGATGATAGGGGTCTTGCTGGTTGGGTGCGGCCAGGAACCTGCTCCTGAGCCGACTATCGTGCGCCTGCCCACGAAGACACCAGCTCCGCCAACACCTACACCCACTCCGACTTCTATACCTACTTCGACACCTTTGCCTCCGACCTCGACCCCTACATCCACACCAACATCGACCTCTGTGCCGGCAACTTCCAAACCCGAGCCGCAGCCACCGACACCTACACCGAGGCCGGCCCTGCAAGGTCGGTTCGTCTTTCAAGTGGCCAGCGGCGGCGCTATCTACACCGTGAATGCCGACGGCAGTAACCTCACGCGTGTGACTGCAGGGTTGGACCCCAGTTGGTCTCCCGATGGGCAGCAGATAGCTTTCTCCCGGTGGACGACTCCCTGGGGCATCTACACCATCGATGCCGATGGCAGCAAGGAAAAGCTGCTATTCAGTTCCAATGTGGCGCGGGCCCCAGTGTGGTCTCCCGATGGCAGCCAGATAGCTTTCTATTTCGAGACTGAGGGCTGGACGGCGCCCATGGAGTTCTGTATCCCAGGATTTCCCTGCTTCAAGATCCCTCCCCAGCTTCAAACGGAGTGGCACTTAGGCGTGGTGGATGTAGCTGACGGCTATTTCCACCAGCCTTATAACGATCGCTTCTCCTTCTCCCCTACCTGGGCTGGCGATGGGGAGTGGCTCGTCTACGATGGAGGTGATAGCGGGTTTGCTCACGGGTTGAGCATGACTACGGTGGAGGGACCGAACAACCGGGTTTTCACCGAGAATGTGCATGATCACTTCCCGGTGACGTCTCCCGATGGTAAACGTATCGCTTTCATGCACTGGCAGCACGATCATTGGGA
>JBFFDV010000097.1:0-9190 GCA_041559215.1 Anaerolineae bacterium
TGACCCAGGCTGTGAGCCAGGCCAGCCGCGGAGTTGCCGAAGCCCAGCCCAGCTAAGGTGGCGGCGTTGGCCATTTTCTCTCGCGCCTCCTCGTCACTCCCGTCCTCGTACGCCCGGGGTAGGTATCGAAGGATGAACTCCGCCGCCTTAATGCATAGCCCGGCGCTGAAATCGTTACCCCAAGTGCAAGCATAACCCTCCAAGGCGTGTGTCAGGGCGTCCAGGCCCGTGTCGGCGGTAAGGCGCGGCGGCATATCCTTCGATAGATCGGGATCAACGATCGCTATGTCCGCCATGTTCTCCCGAGAGCCCAGAACCAGCTTCCGCTCCTCCTGAGTCTCGGTCAAGACTATCACCCAAGTGACTTCAGCCCCTGTCCCAGCCGTGGTGGGCATGGTGACAAGTCGCGCCTTCTGCCGCAGACCCATGGTCTCAACAGGGTTTATGGCTTCTGGCTTTACGTCGGGCCGTTCATAGAGGACCCACATCGCCTTTGCCGCATCCATGCAGGAACCCCCGCCCAGGCCGACTATCCAGTCAGGCTTGTAATCAGCCATGGCCCGGGCTCCGCGAATCACAGTCTCCAACGAAGGGTCTGGCTCCACTTGGGAGAAAACGCCACTCTCCAGCCCCGCCTTGGCGAGATGAGCCTGTGCGGCCTCCACGAAACCCAGAGCCACCAAGTTCTCGTCACTAACGATGAGAGCCCTGCGCCCCTCTATCTCCTGCAGATGGGCGAGGGCCCCCTCACCAAAGACGATCTTCGGACTATCGAAATACCACATCTTCCGCTCCTCGGATACGACAAGGCCACCTACGACTCCACCTATCGTCTAGGCGGTACAGGCCTGCGGCAAAGCTACAGAGGTTCTAGTCCTCGTACCAGGACGGATCTACAGGAGCCACTTCGTAGATACCCTCCACAGGGACATTTTGTAGAATAGGGTCCAATGCAGCCAGGAGAGTGTCCGTATCAGGAGCTTCCCATTCGCAGAACATCTTGGCTCTTTGCAGCGCTAGCCAACTATTCAGCCACTTGGCTTCCGGCGGAAGTATATGCAGCATCTTCCTAACCGCGGCGACTGCCTCCTCCTGGTCTGTGATCCCCCCTGTGGAATGAACCACTATGTAGCGTGGCATATCTCTACCTCCCCTGTTACTGTCCCTAGAACAGACTTACTCCGGAAACCTCGTCGGAATGCGCGTTGTGCAGTTCACCAATTCCTGGGCAGCCTTGACGGCACGCATCACTTTCACCATATCGCCCTTGAGCTTGAACTGGCGGGTGAGAAGCCCCTGGAGAGGATCCAGTTTCTTCTCCACGACTCGCCGCCAGTTATCCAGAGGGCCGCTCATACGAAAGACGGGATCTTTCACGGCGGGGTCGGTGGTGGCGAAGGCTTCTCGACACTTGCCATGCCACAGGTCCGTATAGATATAGACACGCTCTGGATAAAATTCGTCGTCCTCGATGATGAAATAGAAATCTCCCTCCCACGTTTTGGCCGCTTGAGCGTAGGCCTCGCTTTCGTTGATCGCCTCCATAAAGGCCTTGGCCCACTCGTCAGTGGCAAATTCAATCATTGCGTGTGCCTCCTTCGCGAGTTGCCTTGGAATCGCATCTTGCAGACAGCCAATCCTGCCGCCCGCGCATGCGAGCGGAAGTATACTCCACAACAACGATGCTGTCAAGATCAGCAGCTCTGGTAAGAGCCCGATGTTGGTCAGATGAATCGCTCTCTCTTCTCGCTCCCTGTGACGTCAGCGGCCGCCTGCTCAGCAGGTTCCGGTAATCAAATCGATCAAGTACACCTCCAACAGCGAGCGAAAGCGAGGAACCGAGGGGGAACCGTGAGCATTCTGTTCGCGGCGGGAACTTCTGCCAAGGCCACTCTGAGGACAATCGGCGCCCTCCGCAAGGGGAGTTAAGAGGTTACCGAACCTCTGGGAGATGTGATGAATATTGTGTCTATATATACAAAACGCGCCGGAGAGGATTCGAACCCCCAACCTACTGATTCGTAGTCAGTTGCTCTGTCCTATTGAGCTACCGGCGCTTGTGGCGGAGAGGGTGGGATTTGAACCCACGAAGGAGCTTTCACCCCTTAGACGCTTAGCAGGCGCCCGCACTAGACCGGACTATGCGACCTCTCCACGGCAGTTGATAAGTTGTGGCGGAGGGAGAGGGATTCGAACCCCCGGTGAGGTTGCCCCCACTACGGTTTTCAAGACCGTCGCAATCGTCCACTCTGCCATCCCTCCGCGTCAGAGGGACTTCCCTCACCCTCTGCGATAAGTATAGCAAAGAATAAGCAGTCTGTCAACCTTCGAACGGCGACCGGGTTTGCTCTTCCACCACGGCCATGCTAGAATGTGCCAGGAGATTACTATGCATGAACTGGCCGTCACGCAAGGCATGCTCTCCATCGCTCTGGAGCACGCAGCCAAGGCCAGTGCGACGAAGATCATACGCATCAACCTAGTCATTGGTGAAATGTCAGGCATCGTGGATGATTCCGTGCAGTTCTATTTCGACTTCGTCAGCAAGGACACTAGCGCCGAGGGAGCGACTTTGACCTTCGAAAGAATTCCCGCCCGGTTTCGCTGCCATGCTTGCGAGACGGTCTTCTCACCGGAGAACCGGCAATGGACCTGTCCTCAATGCGGGGAGTTGAGCCTGGAAATCGTTGCGGGCAAGGAGTTCTATGTGGACAGCATCGAGGTCGAATAGGGGCAGAATGGTGAGAGGAAACTGCAGATGAAAATACCCATCCTGGAGAACATCTTGAGTGCCAATGATCGCCTGGCAGCGGAGAATGAAAGGTTCCTCGCTGAGAAGGGCATCCTGGCGGTCAATATCATGTCCTCGCCAGGCGCGGGCAAGACCAGCCTGATCCTCAAGACTATTGAGGCCCTGGGCAAAGAGGTCCGTATCGGAGTTATCGAAGGCGACATAGCCTCGCGAGTGGATGCCGACACCATCGAAGCTCAAGGTGTGCCTGTGGTGCAGATCAACACCGGAGGCACCTGTCACCTGGATGCGAACATGATTCGCGGCTCTTTGGACCAGTTACCTCTGGACGATATAGAACTGCTCCTCATCGAGAACGTGGGCAATCTTGTCTGCCCCACCGATTTCGCCCTGGGAGAGGCGCTGAGGGTGATGATTCCCAGCGTGCCGGAAGGCGACGACAAGCCGTACAAATACCCGGCCATGTTTGCCGCCGTGGACGCCATCGTGATCAATAAAGTAGACCTTCTCCCCTATTTGGAGTTCGACTTGGCTGCCTTCCGCAAACTGGTCACCGGCCTCAACCCCGATGTGGAGATATTCGAGGTCTCTTGCAAGTCGGAAGAGGGGATAGAGGCCTGGGCTGATTGGTTGGCCGCCTTGCTCACCAGGTAGGGCACGACATGTTGTGCCCTAGCGCTGAATATCAACCGGCGTGCCTACCGCCGCCCAGTTGTACAGCGTGCGGGCGTTCTCGGTACTGAGAATGATGCATCCGTAGGACACACGCTGGCCGAGGTATCCTTCCCACAGCAACTTGCCGTTGGCCATGATAGGCAGTGCGTGGATGCCGTTTTGCAGGCTGCCAGCCCAGTATATGCCCAGCCAAAAGGGCATCTGCAGTCCCCAGGTATAAGCATAGGCGTTGGGGATCTTGTTCAGCACCTTGAAGTGACCGGGGATTGTCGCCGCCCCGGGCATGCCCGTGGACACCACCCACTTGTACACCACCTGGCCACCCTGGTAGACATACATTCGCTGTTCCGACAGGTCCACCAGAATACGCTTATTGCCGCCAGTAGGCTGAGCTGCTGGGGCCGAGGCTGGTGCGGGGGTAGTGCCTCCCGGTATCACCAGTCGCTGGCCCACGTAAATGAAATTGGGGTTGGCCAGGTGGTTAGCCTGCACGATGGCCCAGGCCGTCACGCCGTGCCGAACGGCGATGGAACTCACATTGTCGCCCCGCTGCACAGTATAATAGACAGTGCTGCCGGTGGAGGTTGAGGGTGTGCTTGCAGTGCCGCCGCCTGGGATCACCAACCGCTGGCCCACATAGATCCTGTCTGCACTGGCCAACCCGTTGGCCTGCACCAGAGCCTGAGTGGTGGTACCGAACCGCGCGGCGATAACCGACAACGTATCTCCTCTACTGACGGTGTAGTAGCTATTGCTCGCCGCAGATCCGCCCCCAGGAATGGTTAACCGTTGACCGACATATATCAGGTTCGTGTTGACCAGCTTGTTGGCGCTGGCGATGGCCTGGGGCGTGGTTCCATAACGGTTGGCTATGAGGGTCAGGTTCTCGCCCCGCTGCACCACATGAACGGTCCCTTGCTGCTGTGGCGCCGCCTTGACAGGCAGCGGAACAGCCAAAAGCATGAACATGAGCACGCTGTACGAGAGAACCCCGCGCAAACTTACCATGACAAACCCCACTTCTACAACATATAATACCCTTATTCACCATAACTGTCAAGAGAGAAGAAGCCTCCTAACTGCTTTCCGGGCAAATAAAAAAGGGGGCAAGCAGCCCCCCCCCCATGTTAGCCACGTTCGGAATCACACCTTATAGATCTCCTCGCCAAGCGGGGTGAGCATTTCGTACCCCTGCGCGGTGACGACGACAGTATTCTCGATACCCACGGAACCCTCCCCGGCGAACACGATCTTAGGCTCCAGGGCGAAGACCATTCCCGCCTCCAGCGGGTAGTCGTGTCCCTGGGCCAGGTAGGGAAATTCGCCCAACTCGAGGCCGATACCATGAGCGACGAAGTTGGTTTGCAGCCCGAGTGGGCCCAGGTAGCTGTCGGCGTATCCCAACGCCTTTGCCAGATCTACGCTCTTCTGGTAGAGATACTCACAGTTCGCCCCGGCTTTGGTGTCCCCCAGAACGGCGTCGTGTATCTGTCGGCACGCTTCGTAAGCGGCGACGAACTTCCTCTCCATCCCGCCGAGGGAGAACATGCGGGTCATATCCACAAGGTAGCCGTGGTAGCAGGAGAGAAAGTCCACCAGGATGGGCTCATGGGCCCTCATAGGCTTAAGACTTCCCCCCACTGGAAAGGCAGGCGAGACGCCCAGTCCCCCCATGGGCGAATCCGACTGGCTGACGATGCCTCCGGTGCGACCGCTCAGCACATGCCAAGTATAAGCCTCATAGTTCATGGATCTGACCCTGGCCAACCCCTCGTGCCCGTACTTCTTGCCGGTAGTGTCCAGGAGTCCGCCGAACTCTATCTCGGTCATACCCTCCCTAAGGAAACCTCTGGCCTCCTCGTAGATCTTCCTGCCGATCTCGCCCGCCTCTTTCATCAACTCGATCTCGAAGGGGGACTTGATCTTGCGAGCGTCACGGATGATGGAAGAGGAATCCAACAGCCTGGTTTCGGGAAAGAGTTCCTGGTATCTCAAATGATCCCTCACTGGAAGGACATCGAACTCCAGGCCCATGGTCTCTGGAACCCTCCCCCAGTGGTCACGGATGAGAGAGGGCAACTCGCGCAGGGCTCTTAAGCCTACTATGTCTTCCAGAGGGGAATCCACCCTGGCCCGCTCCAGCTCCCTCCTGACCATCAGCAGGGGCTCTCCCTCCAGCGGCACGAAAAGGAACGCGTCCTGGGTCGTGCCAGAGAGATAGTAGTAGTCCATTTTCTGGGCCACCAGGAGCGCTTCCATCCCCTCGCCTTCCATGCCTTGTGTGACCTTGGCCAGACGGCGTTCTATCTCCTCTTTAGGGGTGTAGCGAAAACCCAGCGATTTGCTCCATTCCTCCAGTTCTGCTCTCACCCAGTCCTCGTAGTTTAACTTCATTTCCCCAACCATTCTAGACATGCCCTGCTATTGCTGTCTACACAGCGTTGCAGATTGTATCAAAGATGTAAGCTGTGCGCAATCACCGCTGAGTCCGCACCTGGCAAGCCGTATTGATCCGGCCCTACAATGGGGAGGCACGGGAGAAGCAAAACGCCTGGCATCCAGCCAGGCGTTCCACGATCGGCGATTCAGTTCCTAATGTAGCAGCAAGCATTCAGCCTGCCCAGGTACTTGACACACCCCACTCCACACAACTTTCCAGGAATGATGGCACCCGTAGCATCTCGGTTAGTGGCTTCGCCGCGAACCGCCAACTACTCGACGCTATGCGCTGTTCCTGGGCTTCGCTGACTTCAAGCCTTGCCACCACTCGCTGGGTTTTACTCGCAGGCATTCCTCGGCTATCGCCTTGGCCGAGTCCGTCGCTAGAGCAACTCGGCAACTTTCGATCCATTCCAGCGTATCCTCGTATCCCTGCGCTTGGTATTCGCGCGCCTGAATCAGGCACTCCAATAGATCTGCATCACGTGCTAATCGCGCTTCAACCGATTTCCTTTCTTCGAATTCGGAGATTAAGGGCAACAGTTCATCAGAGATCTCCTGTGGCAGCCTACTTATCTGCTCCCGCAAAGCCCGCCGCTCTGCCTCTGTCCCACTTAGATAGTTCCTTGCAACTCTATGCGGATCATTTAGCCTGGCCTCGTGGGTATCGTGAAACAAGCACATCATAACCGTCTTCATGGGATTCGCGCCTTCAAGATATGCCAGAACGTACCCAATAATCGCCACTCGGAATTCATGTTCAGCGACGCTTTCAGGGTGATCGATGCCCGCAATCCACCAGCCTGAGCGCCTGACCCTCTTGAGTTGGCCCATTTCATATAGGAATGTGGCAATGTCCTTCATGTCAACGGTGCTTTCCTTTCTAAGAGCAGGCTGAGCAAGAGCCGAACACTCTACTCTAGCCTTGCCCAGCAACCTTGGGCGGCCGGTTCACGAGATATATCCCCGCGCCGACGAGAACTAGCCCCGCCCAGAGCAACAGTGGTATGGCCTCCCTGAGGATGAGGCCGCTCAGCAGAACCCCGAACAACGGCGCGAGGAAGGTGAAGGCATGAAGACGGCTCACCGTAAAACGGTGAATCATCCAGAACCAAAGAATGTAGCTGAAGAAGGCGACCACGAGGCACTGGTAGGCGAAAGCCCCCACGACTGGGGCAGTGAGCGCAAGAGGCTGGCTCCGCTGGAATATGAGCCACGCCACACCCAGGACAGGGATGGAGAAGAAAAGCTGGGCGAACATGGTCTGGTAATGTGTGAAATCCCTGTTTTCCACGACCTTTTTGATGTACAGGGTGGTGGCGCCCCAGGAGATGCCCGCGGCCAACTCCATCAGATCTCCGATCCAGAATCGGGGACCCAAGGTCGCAGACCGAGATCCGAATACCAACACGAGCCCAGCGAAAGCCAAGGCCAGCCCTGCCCCTTTGAGCACCGTCAGCCGATCACCCGGCAGCAGAAAGTGGGCACCAAGGGCAACCCAGAACGGGTGGGTATAGAGAAAGATGACGCCTCGCGAAACATCGGTGAAGGCCAAACCCCAGTAGAGAAAGACGAATTCCAGCCCGAAAAGAATGCCGATGACCGCGGCGTGACGTAGGTCCCGTCGCGGGAAGAAGACCCCTTCGCCCCTGGCACGCGCATAAGCCCAGAGAAGAGTGACCGCTACCACCGACCGGCCGCTGGCCGCCAGAAGGGGTGCGATACCCTGGTTGCTGATCTTGATGCTGACCGTGTTTCCGCCCCAAATAAGACAAAGCCCTGCCAATATCAGGCTCGCGGTCAGCGGAATGGCCCCAGAGATGCTTGTACCGTTTTTGGTTTCCTTCATCGTTTGCCCCCTGATCAATGTGGAGTTGCGACAGCCCTGTCACGAGTTATAGCAACCTTGTCATATGCTCTTTGATGAAATGGTGCCGAGAGAAGATGTTTCCTTCTATATCCGGTGCGTCTGACCATCACTGTGGGTCACCTGCGCATTATCTATGGCTGGGTCTCGGACCGCCTGACGCACATTGTAAACCACGAACGGGCGAAAGAACAGCCAACTGACCGGCGATTTGATGGCATCTTGCGGGCACTTCATTTGGCAGGTCAGGCACAGCAGGCAGTCGCGGCCCCAGACCGGGCGGCCACCCTTGCCCTTGATGATGTTCCCGGTGGGACATATTTCTACGCAAACATCGCAACCATTACATCTGCCTGCAGCCACCGCGAAGAGCCTGCTGAAGACCTGACTGGCAAACCAGCGGTTCGTCAGAAATCGCTCCAGGCGATAGACCACTGCTGGTGCAGGGTCATCCTTCGGTTTGACATACTCCTTGACGGCAAGACGAGCGGCGATCTCGCGGCCAAAGGCTTCAGCCTGAGCCAACTCCTCGGCCGTGGGGTGATCTGCCGAGAAGAGATACCCCTCGTTCAAATACCCCACGAAGAAGTCACCTCCATAGCAGTGGAAGTAGCCCATCTCCTGTGCGCCCTTGCGAGCCAGAGTGTGGCGTATGATGTTGCCAGTATCGCCTCGATAGGTACCGTGTACGACGAAGACGAAGGCTGGAAGCCCGTCAAGGTCGGACAAGCTGTTCACGTAGTCCGTCACATTGAAGGGTGGGCGGTAGAAGTAGGCGGGCGATCCAATACCAAGCAGGTCATAACCGCTCAGGTCTGGCGGTTGGTCATCCCTCATGTTGCAGAGATCAACTTGGTATCCCGCGGTATGCAAGCCGCTGGCGATGGACTCAGCCACGCGTGCCGTGGTCCCACCCTGAGAGAAGTAGACGATCAGACCCTTGAGCATCACGCTACACCCCTTCAACCTGCCGAAGCAGCTCCTCCAGCGACAGATCCGCAAGGGAATTGAGTCGTAGATCCGCATGATCGGTGGAAAGTTGACGCGTCAAAGGGTTGGGCACCGCCACGCAGAAAATGCCTGCCGATTGCGCCGCCGTAATCCCATGGGGCGAGTCCTCAAGAGCCACGGCTTGCTGGGCGCTAACGCCCAGCTCATCGAGCACTGCCTGGTACAGATCGGGGTCAGGCTTGGCTCTTGTGACATCCTCGATGCACTTGATCGAATCAAAGTGTGCCCTCAGCCCAAGGCGCATTAGATGTGTCAAGACCCACTCGCGCTCCGAACAGGAGGCCAATCCCAGTTTCAAGCCCAGGCGCTTGGCCTGGGCGATGTAATCCTCTACGCCTGGCAATATAGGTTGGGCTGCTATCAATTCCGCTTCCCGTGGCCCCTGTATCCTGCGGATCTCCTCGCGGTTAACCGCCCTCCCGAGTTGGTCTTCCAGATACTCGCAA
>JBFFDV010000098.1:0-9156 GCA_041559215.1 Anaerolineae bacterium
ATTGCCCTCGGCTCGCAATTCGGCTAGGAAGATGAGTTGCCAGACGCTACTCTTGTACAGCGGGTTGTAGGCGTTCTCCTCTTCGAGCCAACTGCCATCGGGTCGTTGGCGCGCAAGAATCTCCGCCCCTGGGCCCTCGGTAAGTATAGCTCTACGGGCACTGACGACTTCATTGTCATCTGCTGGGGTGTCCAGCAAACATCGCAGGGTATAGTAGCAGATGCTGGGGTACGATGGTTCCTGCAACCAGGCGAGAACCGTCTCATCGGTGAAGTCTCTCCAACTCTTCTCTGACATCTGGTATTCGCCTCTCTTTGAGCCTCATTCATACAACAAGCGCTCCAGTACGAGCGCGTTGCGGCGGTCAAATTGAAGAAACGTGCTGACGACAGGCATGGAACTGGCTCTTGCCTATAGCCGCTTGAACTCTTCAGGAGAGATGCCGGCCTGCTTGAGGATGGCGCGCAATGTCCCCTTGGGAATGGTGGTCCCTGGATGGTTTGGAATCACGGTGCGCCGTTTGGTGGTTGGATTATACCAGATTTCGTGACTTCCCTTGGCTTGACGGTCGAACACGAACCCCGCTTTCCTGAGTTTCTGTATGACCTGCCTTGCTGTAAGGGAGGGGAGTTGGGGGTTCATGGCATTACGGGAACTGGAATACGCAATTCGACGGTCCCCTGTCGGTCGGTTTCGGCCAACAACGCTTCTGGCAGAGGATCACCATGCTCCATGTATGACTCGATGAGCTTTCTGGCCACGTCCTGGGCGATTTCAATTGTTTCAGCTATGCTTCTGCCTTGGGCCAAAAAGCCGGGCAGAACTTCGCTGGTAGCCAGGTAGCCCCCTTCCTCAAGAGATTCAATCTTTATCGGCATAAGGTACTCCACAGTATAGTCCTCCATTCCCGTGTTGCCACTCATTATACGGCAGCCAGACATGTCCGGCAAACGACATTAGGGGGCTTTCAGTAACCAGGCGAGAACTGTATCATCTGTGAAGTCTCTCCAACTCTTCTCTGAGATATGATATTCGCCTCTCTGATGCCACATGCTCTTGGCCAACACGCTTGCACAAAGCCCGCGAGGCCCGCGGGCACTCTGGTCAATATTGGGGGATGCCGGGCTTATGGCCCGGCATCGGATCACCTCTGGTATTCGTGCCGTTGGTCGGCACCCGGTTTCGTTCTCAAGAGTTCGATGGCGTGGGGCAGGGCAGGCAGGATGACATTCAAGGTCTCCTCCACCGCCTTAGGGCTGCCCGGCATGTTTACGATCAGCGTCTGTCCCCGAATCCCGGCCTCCGCCCGCGATAGCATACCATGAGGCGTTATCTTCATGCTCTCGGCGCGCATCGCCTCGGCCAATCCCGGGGCCTCGCGCTCTATCACCGCCTTGGTAGCCTCGGGAGTGACATCCCGAGGGGCGAAGCCGGTCCCACCAGTGGTGAGGATAAGATCCAGGTCAAGGACATCGGCCCACTCGATCAGCGCCCGCTCGATCTCTTCCCTCTCATCAGGGACTATCTCGTATTTCTTCACCTTGGCATCCAGGCTCTCAGTGACCATGTCTATGAGGACACTGCCGCTCAGATCCTGCCGCTCACCTCTGGCGCCCCGGTCGCTGACCGTCAGGATGCCTACACTGATCACTGGCACTCTCCTCTTTCAAACCCATCGCCAAGGGCGGCCTTCAGGACCTCATCCATGGTGTCCACCAGGATGAAGTCTATCTCCTGGCGTATTTCATCGGGCAACTCGTCCAAGTCCTTCTCGTTACGCTTGGGCAGGATGACGGTCTTCAAACCAACCCTCGCTGCAGCCAGCACCTTCTGCTTCACCCCGCCAATGGGCAGCACGCGTCCCCGCAGGGTGATCTCACCGGTCATGCCCACATCACACTTAACTGGTGTATCGGTCAGCAGGGAGACCAGGGCCGTGGTGATGGTCACGCCAGCTGAGGGGCCGTCTTTAGGGATAGCTCCAGCAGGGAAGTGAATGTGCACGTCGGTCTCGGCGAAGAAGTTCTCGTCGATATTGAACTCCTTGGCCCTAGAGCGTACGTAGCTCAGGGCAGCCTGGGCTGATTCCTTCATCACATCGCCCAATTTTCCAGTCAAGGTGAGCCCTTTGCCCCCCTTCATCTTGGTGGCCTCGATGAAAGTGATGTCCCCACCGGTGTTGGTCACCACCAGGCCCGTAGCCACTCCCGGCACCTCAGTGCGCTCCGCTGCCTCGTTGTAGAACTTCGGCTTGCCCAAGAAGTCGGAAACGTTATCCCTGGTGATCAACACCTCGCTTTCCTCACCGGCAGCGATTTTGGTAGCCACCTTGCGGCAGACCGAACCTATCTCTCGCTCCAGGTTACGGAGCCCGGCCTCGCGGGTATACTCCCTGATGATGAGGTGTAGGGCATCCTCTTCGAACTCTATCTCATCCTCTCGGAGGCTGTTCGCCTCTATCTGCCGGGGGATCAGATAGCGCTGCGCTATCTTGACTTTCTCCTCCTCGGTGTAGCCATCCAACTCGATGGTCTCCATGCGGTCCAGCAAGGGAGGAGGTATGGTGTACAGCACATTGGCCGTGGTGATGAACATCACCGGCGAGAGGTCCCAATCCACATCCAGGTAATGGTCGCGGAAGGAGAAGTTCTGCTCCGGGTCCAGCACCTCCAGCAGTGCCGAGGAGGGATCCCCCCGGAAATCGGTGCCAATCTTATCCACCTCGTCCAGCATGACCACCGGGTTCTTGGACCCTACGCGCTTGATGGACTGGATGATGCGACCGGGCAAGGCGCCGATATAGGTACGGCGGTGCCCCCTTATCTCCGCCTCATCCCGCATGCCGCCCAGCGACATGCGAATGAACTTTCTGCCCAACGCGCGGGCGATGGATCGCCCCAGTGAGGTCTTGCCCGTTCCCGGGGGACCTACGAAGTTGAGGATGGCGCCCTTGGACTCTTTGGGTGCTTCTCCTTCTTCTCGCTCCAGGCGCAACTTGCGCACTGCCAGGTACTCCAGGATGCGCTCCTTTATTTCCTCAAGGTCATAGTGGTCCTCGTCCAGTATCTCGCGGGCGCGATTGATATCCAGGTTGTCCTCAGTGCTCACCTGCCAGGGAAGGCTGATCAGCCAATCCAGGTAGGTCTTGATGACCGAGTACTCGGCGGCTGCGGTTGGCATGCTCGAAAGCCGGTCCAACTCCCGCAGGGCCTCTTTTTTCGCCTCCTCGGACATGCCTACCGTCTCGATCTTTTCCCTGAGTTCATTTACCTCCTTGGCCTGTTCATCCTCCTCACCCAGTTCCTGCTGGATGGCCTTTAGTTGCTGTCGCAGAAAGTACTCCCGTTGCGTCTTTTCCATCTCCGACTGGGCTTGATCCTTGATCTTCTGACCCAGTTCCATAACCTCCAGTTCCCTGCTCAGCACGGTGTTCAATTTGTGCAGCTTACCTCTAACAGAGTCTATCTCCAGTATCTGCTGGGCGTCCTCGGTCTCGATTCGGATAGCGTTGGCTACCAGGTACACCAGCTGACGGGGATCCTCCGTGTTGAGCACTGCCACCATCAACTCGTTGGGCAGGTAGGAAACCAGGGAGATCAGGCGCTGGAAGAGCTCCATCGTGTTTCGCGATAGGGCTTCCACTTCCAGACTTTCCTCTTCGTCCACGTCAGGGATCACCTCTATCCTGGCTGTCAGATATGGCTCCATTTGGGTGAACTCGGTTGGCCTGATGCGCTCTATGCCCTGCACGATAACCCCCACGCTCCCCGTGGGAGACTTCACGGCACGGTGGATCACGGCCGCCGTGCCCATCGAATACAGGTCTGCAGGCATGGCCCGATCGGCCTCCTCATTCCGTACCGTCACCAGGCCGATTATGCGATTGCCCAGTACAGCGTCATCAATCAGTTTGACGGTTTCGGGACGTTCGATCGTCAATGGTAAAAAGCTCAGCGGGTAGACGACGGTCTTGCGCAAAGGCAAGATGGGAAGTTCGGTGGGGATAGCCAGCCGGCCTTCCTCGTCTTCCTGCTGGACCTCTTCTTTCTCTTTAGTGGGCATTATCATACTAAGTAACTCTTTTCCTTCCAAGCTCATTCGCTGTTCTCCTCGATGACGGTGATGGGCACTCTGTGCTTGCCATTGGTCTTGGGCAAGATGATCTCCAGGAACCCATCCTCGTATTTCGCCTTGATCTCCTCTTCCTTTACCGACCGCGGTAGAAACACATCGGTTCGGAAGTCCCCATATTTGATCTCCATCTGCTGGTAAGTCCGTTTGGCTGCGGGATCACTGCGTCTACCACTCACGGTCAGGACACGATTGGCAAAGGATATGTGTATATCTCCTTTTCGCACGCCCGCTATCTCCATCTTGACAACAGCGGAGGTATCCGTCTCGTATACATCGGTGGGGGGACGCCAGCCTCTGTGTTGCAGTATGTCGTTCCACTGCTCCCGGGGGACAAACTGCCTGATGATGCGATGCATCTCCGAATACATCCGCTGCAATTCGTCAGCCACCCATTTCTCTGATTCTCGCATCTCGTTACCTCTTCAGCGTTGTTAAAATGTTGTTGTCATATTTCCTATAGTAATTTTACCAGATTCATGCAAATTTCTCAAATTACCCGTACAGGCTGTGTTGTAATCTGGCGCCAGATGTGGTATAATATAAATACAAGCATAGATATCAGGCTTGGGTCCTCGTCGAGGAGGGACCGTGAAAAGGGTCGGCTTTTCGCTCTTCATAACTTGCATGATAGCTTCACTGGCCGTCGTCTCCGTGGCGGCTCAGACGCTTGCGCCTATACTTACCCTCCCGTTTCCCCTTCAAACTCAAATCCACCAGTTCCTCACCGATCATATACAGACTGACATATTCTTCCTCTTGGCTATCATCGGATTTCGCTCGAGAAGACTAAGGAGAGTGAGATGTTAGTTCCGATAGTTTTGCTTGTGGCGGTCCTGGTAGTGGTAGCGGCGGCTGTGGCTGCCTTCTATATCGTTAGGGCGTTGCTGGCCTGGAGAACGACGGTGCCTGAGGATGTGAAGGAGATCTGGGAGCTGAGCAAGGCCATCGAGAAAAACCCGCGGGACGCTGAGGCATATTATCGCCGCGGCCTGATCTACAGCGAGCGAGGCGCATACGACCAAGCTATCAGAGACTACACGCGTGCCCTGGAATTGAAACCCGATTTCGTTCTGGCCTACACTGAGCGAGGAGCCGCCTATGGCGAGTTGGGACGCTTTCGAAAGGAGATAGACGACTATAGCAGGGCCATCGAGCTGGATTCTGAAGATCCCGTGCCCTACACCAATCGCGGCGTGACTTACCGCAACCTGGGGCAGTATGAACAGGCGATACGGGATCATAGTGAGGCAATCCAGCTTGATGATGAGTATGTCCTGGCCTATGTGAACAGGGGAGTGGCCTATAATGAGAAGGGCGACTATGCAAAGGCCCTGGCCGATTACAATAGGGCTATCGAACTGGCACCCGATTATTCTCTGGCCTACGTCAACCGGGGTAAGAATTACATAGACCTGGGCGATTATCAGCGGGCCATCACCGATTGTGATAAGGCCATCGAGTTGGACCCCGAGGACCCTCTGCCCTACACCAACCGGGGCGTGGCCTATGATATGTTGGGCCAGCATGAAAGGGCACTTGAGGAGCACGGCCGGGCCCTGGAGCTGGACCCTGGTTTCGCCCTGGCTTATACCAACCGCGGCGTGGCCTATGCCAATCTGGGCCGGTATGAGGAGGCCATTAGAGAGCATGGTAGAGCCATCGAGTTAGATCCTGAATATGCCAGGGCCTATGTGAATCGGGGTGTGGCGTACATGGAGCTAGGGTTGCATAAGAAAGCTGTGGAGGACTGTAGCAAAGCGGTGAAGCTGGATGCGGCTGATGCCACGGGGCATTACAACCTGGCCTGCGCCTACTCCCTGCTGAAGAAGGCGGGGCCGGCAGTCGAATCTTTGCAAAAAGCGATAGCGTTGGAGCCAGGCTTTCGCCAGGATGCCAAGGAGGATGAGGACTTCGACGGCATCCGCGACGATGAAAGGTTTACCAGGTTGGTTATGAGTTTGTAGCGAGACCTCCTCACAACCTGAGCTCTTTTGCGCCTTAACGGAAGGAGCGGGCCCCAGGCCCGCTCCTCCTTTTGAATTAGAACTGTATCTTATCTTTACTTTTTCTTGCCCTTGATCTTGATGACCTTGGGCTTGGCTTCAGGCGCCTTGGGGATGTTCAGCGTGAGGATGCCGTCCTCGAAGGAGGCTTCTGCCTTATCTGGCTCCAGGGCCTCGGGCAAGGTGACTGAGCGAGAGAAAGATCCGTACCGGCGTTCGCGACGGATGTAATCATCCTCCTTGACCTCTTCCTCGACCTTCGTCTCGCCGGAGATACTGAGGATGTTGCCGCTGATGGTGATGTCAATGTCATCAGGCTTAATGCCAGGGACGGCGCTCTTCACGACCACGCTATCCTCGGTCTCATACATATCCAGCGCTAGGGTGCCCTCGGCAGGAGCCAACCACTCCCTACGTGGACGGACAAAACTCTCCTCGAAGAGGCGGTCCATGGCCTCCCGCAAGGTCATGAAGTCACGGAAAGGTTCCCAACGTACGATGCTCATTCTCCTTACTCCTTTCCATCTATTATGGGCAATCGAATTGTTACCAGTTATATTATAACATATTTTTGAATGTTTATCAAGTATCTGGATAATAGAAGGCTCAACTATCATCACTATGAACTTGACAATAATTTAATAACATGGTATAATAAGGATAGCTGGATTGTAGCGATACGAAATCTGGGGTAGGAAGAACGTGGAGTATGGAGTATAAAGATTACTACAAGATACTGGGGGTGGACAGGAACTCCAGTGAGAAGGAGATAAAAAAGGCCTATCGCAAGCTGGCCCGCAAGTATCATCCTGACGTCAACCCTGGCGACAACGAGGCCGAGGAGCGGTTCAAGCAGATCAACGAGGCTCATGAGGTGCTCTCCGATCCCGAGAAGCGAAAGAAGTATGACCAGCTGGGCGCCAGTTGGCGACAGTGGCAGGGCAGGGGCGAGGGGCCTGGTGGCTTCGACTGGAGCAAGTGGTACACGCAGCCAGGTGGCGATCGCGTGTACGTGCAGTATGGTGACCTGGGTGATCTTTTCGGCGGAGCTGGTGGCTTCTCTGACTTCTTCGAAGCTATCTTCGGCGGGATGGGCCAGCGGCGTGCCGGCAACCGGGGAGCACGGACACAGCCTCGGGCGGCTCGAGGGCAGGATTATGAGCAGGAAGTGGAGATCACCCTGGAGGAGTCCTTCTCTGGCACTACCAGGATTCTCCAAAAGGACGGGCGCCGTCTGGAGGTCAAGATCCCTCCTGGCGTTGAAACTGGATCTAAAGTTCGCATGAGAGGCGAGGGAGGCGAGGCGTTCGGCGGAGGAGGTAAGGGGGACCTGTACCTGAAGGTCAGAGTTTTGCCCCATCGCACTTTCGAGCGCAAGGCCGATTATCTCTACTGTGAGGTTCCTGTGGAACTCTACACCGCTGTCTTGGGGGGCGAGGTGAGAGTGCCCACCCTTAAGGGAGGCGCTATGCTCAAAATCCCGCCCGAGACCCAAAGCGGTAAGACCTTTCGTCTGAAAGGTCAGGGCATGCCTCATCTGAAGGATCCCCAGAAGCGGGGCGACCTTTACGCCAAGGTGATGGTGAAAGTGCCCCAGAACTTGAGCGAGAAGGAGAAAGAGCTGTTTCGGCAGTTGGCAAACATGCGCTAAGCCAGCGTGCGAACTGTGATGCCGTTGCAGCGAGGCAAGGAGGTGACATAAGTGGAGGACAGAGAATTGCGAGATGACGAGCCCTGCTATGTGATCAGTGTGGCCGCCAGGATGGTAGAGCTGCATCCGCAAACTTTGCGATACTACGAGCGTATGGGTTTGATAGAGCCTTATCGTTCCAAGGGCAACCGCCGGCTCTACTCCCCCGCAGATATTGAGCGCTTGCGCACAATAACCCGGCTAACCGATGCCCTGGGGGTTAACCTGGCGGGGGTGGACGTCATACTGAATATGAGGCGCATAATTGAGGAAATGCAGGAAGAGATGGACCAGATGCGTGCCGAGTTTGAGGGAGAGATAGGCCGCCTGCGCAGTATTCTGGATGAAGTCTCTTAGAAAACATTCTTACCGGGGGAGATTCCTAGATAATGGACTTGAATAAGTTTACTGAAAAGGCCCAGGGGGCGGTCATTTCCGCCCAGGAGTTGGCCAGAACCTATAATCATAATCAGATAGAGCCTGAACACTTGCTTTTGGCGCTGTTGACGCAGGAGGGGGGCATCGCTCCCCAAATTCTGCGCAAGCTGGAGGCTGATCCGGGCTTGGTGAAGCAGAGGGTGGAGGAGGAACTGAAGAGGATGCCGCAAGTTTACGGCACCGCCACCCAGGTATATATCTCCCCTCGCCTGCAGCAGGTCTTCAATATCGCCACTGAGGAGGCCGGGCGGCTGCGAGATGAGTACATCTCCACCGAGCATCTGCTTATCGGCGTTGCTGATGAGCGGATCAAAGGTCCCACCTATCAGGCCTTGAAGGAACTGGGCGTTACGAGGGAGGCCATCTATCAGGTGTTAACCACTATCCGGGGCTCACAGCGCGTGACAGACCCCAACCCCGAGGGCAAGTATCAAGCCCTGGAGAAATACAGCCGCGATCTGACCCAGTTGGCACGGCAGGGGAAACTGGACCCAGTTATAGGGCGCGACGAAGAGATTCGCCGCGTCATCCAGGTTCTCTCTCGTCGCACCAAGAACAATCCGGTGCTCATCGGCGACCCTGGCGTGGGCAAGACCGCTATTGCGGAGGGGTTGGCGCAGCGGATTGTGCGCGGTGACGTGCCCGAAGGGCTAAAGGACAAGCAGGTGGTGGCTCTGGATCTGGGGGCGCTCATTGCCGGGGCCAAGTTCCGTGGTGAGTTCGAGGAACGCTTGAAGGCGGTGCTTAACGAGATAACCGACTCTGAGGGACAGATAATCCTCTTCATAGACGAGTTGCATACCGTGGTGGGCGCAGGTGCGGCGCAAGGTGCTATGGATGCCAGCAACATACTCAAGCCGATGCTCGCGCGCGGCGAACTGCATGCCATCG
>JBFFDV010000099.1:0-9046 GCA_041559215.1 Anaerolineae bacterium
CAAGCTCCAAAAGCTCATGCTCTTGCCAAAATTGCATTTGTGTGTTATAATATGCATTAAAGTGAGGATCGGGATGAAAGGGACGATGACCGTTCAGGGGGAGATGCACATCTTCGTCTTTAACAGTGCCATAGAGGGCACTTGTTCAACCATGCTGATTGGATAGTTTTCCCTATCTAGGCTGATTGACAGAACCCTCTTCGAGAGTCAGAGAAGAGGGTTTTTTGATATAGAGGAGTAAGAACCATGCTGGAAGAGATACAACAGTTGAGAGAGGAAGCCTTGGAGGCCCTGCAGGCGGTCTCCAACTTGACTGAGTTGGACGATTGGCGTGTCAGGTATCTGGGCCGGAAAGGGGGCGCACTAACGCTGCTTCTGCGAGGCATGACCGAACTGCCCGCCGAGGAGCGGCCCGCCGTCGGCCGAGCTGCCAATGAACTGAAGACCACGCTGCAGGAAGCTCATGAAGCTCGGCAGGAGGAACTGCGTCGGCCGGCTGTGGAGATGGTCGAAGCCATTGATGTAACGCTGCCCGGCTGGCCTGTGAACCTGGGTCGGCTGCACCTCACGACCCAGGTATTGCGGGAGATGTACGCTATCTTCGGGCGGATGGGCTTCCAGGTGGAGGAGTGGCCGGAGGTGGAGACAGACCTCCTGAACTTCGAACTGCTGAACATGCCGCCTGATCATCCGGCACGAGACATGTGGGATACCTTCTATGTGAACCCCAAGGTGGTGCTGCGCACCCACACCTCCCCTGGCCAGATACGCAGCATGAGAAAGCATTGCCCGGACCCGATCCGCGTCATCCTGCCCGGCAAATGTTACCGGTACGAGGCGGTCACCGCCCGCTCAGAGTTCATGTTCTATCAGGTGGAAGGACTGGCTGTGGGCAGGCGCATAACATTGGCCGATCTCAAAGGTACGATGGTCCATTTCGCTCGTCAGATGTTCGGCGCCGACCGCCAGGTGCGTTTCCGCTGCAGCTACTTCCCCTTCACCGAGCCCAGCGTGGAGGTGGACATGGATTGCATTATCTGCCACGGCGAGGGGTGCCGGGTCTGCAAATACACCGGTTGGGTGGAGATCTGTGGCGCCGGTATGGTCCACCCTCAGGTCTTGAGAAACGGGGGCTACGACTCCGATATCTACAGCGGCTTCGCCTTCGGCATGGGCCCCGAGCGCGTCGCCATGATCAAGCATGACATTGACGACATCCGATATTTCTACAGCAACGATCTGCGCTTCCTGAAGCAGTTCGGGTAATCCACGGAGATGAACGTTCTAGTGGACTACGCATTTGCTGATTTGAGAGGAGACCGTTATGACCATTATGAGAGTGCCTATAAGCTGGTTGAAGGATTATGTTGACATAACTCTTCCCATAGAGGAGCTTGCCGAGCGCTTGACGCTGGCTGGCCTGGAGGTTGCAGCCATCGAGCGTGTGGGCGCCGAATGGGAGAGGGACAAGGTATTTGTGGGGGGGATAGTTGAGGTGCGGCCTCATCCCAACGCTGACCGCCTGACCATCGCCGTGGTGGAATACGGTACGGGGGAGCCTATGGCCGTGGTCACCGGCGCGCCCAACATCCGTGTAGGGGACAAGGGACAGAAGGTGCCTTTCGCCACAACCGGGGCCCAGCTTATAGACGGGCATTCCGAGAAGTTGAGGTACATCACCCTCAAACCCACCAAGATTCGCGGCGTTCGATCCGAGGGCATGGTTTGCTCGGAGAAAGAACTAGGTATCTCGGAGGACCACGAAGGGATCATGATCCTGGAGAATGACGCGCCGGTGGGGGTCCCTCTGCAAGACTATCTGGGCGATACGGTGTTAGAGCTAGATCTGACGCCAAACTTGGCGCGTTGCTTCTCCATCGTCGGCGTAGCCCGAGAGGTCGCTGCTCTCACTGGCCAAAAGACCAGGCTGGGAGAGTGGCCACGGCTAGCGGAAGCAACAGGGACGCCCTCTACGCCTTGGGTGGAGTTGGAGATCGCCGATCCTGAACTGTGTCCTCGCTACTCCGCTGCCCTGGCAGGGGGCGTGGAGATAGGCCCTTCGCCTCCGTGGCTGCAGCGTCGGCTGACCCTGGCTGGCATGAGGCCCATCAACAACATCGTGGACATAACGAACTATGTGATGCTGGAATGGGGCCAACCTCTGCACGCCTTCGACTACGACAAACTCCGCGACCGGGATGGTTCCACTCCTCCGTCTGGGGTGCCCGTTATCATCGTGCGACGGGGGCGCGTGGGCGAGTGGATGACCACCTTGGATGGGGAAGATCGCGATTTGACCGAGGATATGCTGCTCATCACCGATGGCGGAGGGCCTGTGGCTATCGCCGGGGTAATGGGTGGTCTGGAGAGCGAGGTCACCGGGAGCACCACCAACGTGCTCATCGAGTCAGCCAATTTCAGCTGGAGCAGCATACGGCGCACTTCCCAGGCTCTGAAGGTCCCCAGTGAGGCCGCCTCGCGCTTTGGCCGTGGGGTAGCACCTGAGACGACCATGATCGCCTTGGAGCGGTCTGCCAGATTGATGGGGGAGTTGGCTGGCGGCACGATAGAGGCTGGATTCGCCGATGCCTACCCTCTCAAGCCCGAGACTAGGGTCGTCGAGCTGACCACGGGTGAGGTGGAGCGCATCTTGGGCATCGCCCTGGATACCGCACAGATAGTGAATATCCTCGAGTCTTTGCAGTTCGCCTGCCAGGTGGAGCGCGAGGTGATTCGCGCTACCGTGCCGTATTACCGTCTGGACGTGAGCATCCCCGCAGATTTGATAGAGGAGGTCGCTCGCGTCTATGGCTACGATAGGCTGCCCACCACATTGATGGCAGATGAGTTGCCGCCCCAGGAACGTGATTTCTCCCTGGAGGGAGAGGAGCGCGTACGAGATATACTCAGCGGTTGCGGGCTCACTGAGGCGATAAGCTATTCCTTGAGCAATCTGGAGAGCTTCGCCAAGCTGGACCCGGACGGAGCCGAGTTAAACCCGGGGGACTATATCAAGCTCTCCAACCCTCTCACCAGCGAGCGAGAGTATATGCGCCGCACGTTGATGGCTAGTTTGTTGGAGACGGTGAGGGATAATCTACGGTATACTGAGCAGGTATCCATCTTCGAGATCGGCCGGGTGTATCTGCCCGAGCCGGACGAGGAACTGCCCAATGAGCCTAGACACCTCGCCATCGCTATGACTGGCCCACGAGACTCTCGTTCTTGGCTGACAGAGGAGGATGGCTATGTGGGTTTCTACGATCTTAAGGGGGTGGTGCAGACGCTCCTCGACCGCCTAGGCCTGTTAGAGAGAAGTTTCGAGCCTATGCAACATCCCACTTTTCGCCCAGGAGGGGTTGCAACCCTGAAGCTAGGGGATGTGGAGATCGGTGTGTTAGGTGAAGTACATCCTGCGGTGCAGGAGAGCTTCGACCTTCCCGCTCAGCCCGTACTCCTGCTGGAGCTCGACTTGGAGGAGCTATTGGCTCAGGTCGAACCTATCCGTTATCTCCAGCCGATTTCACGCTTTCCCGCCATCACCCAGGACATGTCGTTGGTCGTGGATGAGAATGTGCGAGCCGAGCAGGTGCAGGAGCTCATCCGGCGTGCCGGGGGCGAATTGCTGTCTGAGGTGACCCTCTTTGATGTCTACCGGGGGGAGCCAGTACCTGCTGGCAAGAAGAGCCTGGCTTACTCGCTGACCTATCGGCATGCGGAGCGCACTCTGACCGATAGGGAGGTGGCGCTAGTACATGCCAAGATAGCCAAACAACTAAGCAGAGAGGTCGGAGCGGAGTTGAGAGAGTAGGCCCTTCCCCACCCCGTACCCGTGCCCTCTATGATGATTGGAGAGTCAAAGGTCCAGGTCGTAGATGCGCCAGGTTTTGTAGATATGGGCCCCGAAAGCCTGGGCCATCCTGTTGATGGCGTCGTTGTCTTCCAGCATCATTGACAGCTCAACGTTTGTATATCCCAGACGTAAGCCAGCTGCGATCACCTCGTGGAAGAGTACGGCGTCTACGCCCATCTGCCTGAAGGCCGGGCGTATGCCGAAGAACATGCCTCGGACCTGCCGGATGCGGCGACGTTGTAGCAGCACTCGGGCCAGGCGCATCAAGTCTGTGTCCAGAGGCCAACGCCAGCGGGGTCGCAAGGGGACATATAGGTCTGGCAGGCCGCCAACAACCGCGGCCGGCTCACCTTTCACGAAGGCAAAACGGAGCAACTCGGGCACGAGCACATGCCGCAGGGTGTCGGCCAACGCATGGGCATCTCCGTCGGTGAGGGGCAGAAAGCCCCAGTTCTGAGCCCAACTCTCATTGTAAATCTTGACCAAGAGCTGTATCTCCTCATCCAGGGACTTCAGGTTGGCCATGCGCGTGGTGATGCCGTAGCGGTTGCTAACATGTTGTGTGATCCGGGCTAGACGCGAAGCGTCCTCAGGCCTAAGTTCTTCCCCCATGTAGGCAACGTAGTCTTTGGCCTTGCGGAACCCGTATCGCTCCAGGAATTCGCTATAGTAAGGCGGGTTATGGGTCAACTCGACGGTAGGTGGATACTCGAAGCCCGAAATCAATATTCCCTGCCGCTCATGGGTCGCGTTGGAGTACTCGCCGGGCCCCCGCAGTGTCTTCATACCTCGCTCTGCGACCCAGTTACGAGCGGCGTCGAGGAGGGCGGAGGCGACATCGAAGTCCTCCACAGTCTCGAAGAAACCGAAGAAACCGATCTGTGTGCGGTGATATTCGTTGAAGCGATGGTTTATAGCGGCGGATATGCGCCCCAGCAGTTCGGAGTCCCGCCTCGCTAAGAAGTGTGTGACCTCGGCATGTTGATGGTACGGATGTTGGGGGGTGAGTAACCCGACCAGTCCCAGCAGTTTGTTACCCAGGTAATCGGCCCGAAGCGGCGGGGTCCAACAGCAGTCACCTCGATACAGTCGCCAGGGCACCTCCACGAAATCACGCAAGCGTGCATCCCCCAGAGGGATCTCCTCGATGAGGAATTCAGGCATTATCTATACCTCTTTCGGTTCACATGTGGATATTGGCTCAAGTTCTTAAACACTGTCCAGCGCTGGAAGTTGCGGTGTGAGAAAAAGGGGATCTAAGGACGAGCGTTTTATACGACCCGTAAGCGCCCCTGGCTACAGCTACGCTTCCTCTCTCAAGGCGAGGGCCGGCGGTTCTCTGCGATGCCGAACCTATCACACCCCTGGGTCACTTCTCAGTCACGCCAGAGCCTGTCAAGCCCGTCACCAACTCTGGATAGATCAAACCTGAGCCTGTAATTAGAAGGAGTATCGACTCGGAGCCGGAAAGTGTCCCTTCGGTCAAGAGTCTTTTGAGCGCAGCCACTGTGGCGGCTGCCTCGGGGCAGGCGAATATCCCCTCCAGCCGGGCCAAGTCTCCTAGGCTGGAGAGGATCTCATCGTCAGCAACGGTCACGGCGAAACCTCCGCTTTCCCGGATGACGCGCAGGATGAGGTAGTCCGCGAAGGGGGCTGGTACGTTCAGTCCTGGGGCTATGGTCTTGGGTTCGGGCCAGGGTTCGACGTGGTTCGCATCTCGCTCGAAGGCCCTCACTATGGGCGCACAACTCGCTGCCTGCACGGCGATCATCTTTGGCCGCTCGCCCCCGATCCATCCTAAACCTTCCAGCTCATCGAACGCCTTCCACATACCTATCAACCCCGTGCCTCCCCCTGTGGGGTAGATAATGATCTCGGGCAAGCGCCATGAGAACTGCTCCGCTATTTCGAACCCCATGGTCTTCTTGCCCTCGACCCGATAAGGCTCTTTCAGCGTAGAGATATCGAACCAGCCATGCTTCTCTGCTTCCTCCTTGCCCAAGCGACCGGCGGCATCTATTAGACCTTCCACAAGCACCAGACGAGCGCCAAAGGCCTGGCACTCAACCTTGTTTACGGCTGGAGCCTCAGTAGGCATGAACACCCACGTCTCCAAGCCCGCTCGGGCGCCATAGGCAGCCAAGGCGGACCCCGCATTGCCGGCGGAGGCCATAGCCAGGACTTCAACTCCTAACTCTTTGGCCCTTGAGACGGCCACGGAGAGCCCACGACTCTTGAAGGTCCCGGTGGGATTCATCCCTTCGTCCTTGATGAAGAGGCGGTGGCAGCCCAGTCTGGCCCCCAGCCGCTTTGCTGGCAGGATGGGCGTCATGCCCTCGCCCAGGCTTACCACATTCCCGGCGACCGGCAGGAGCTCGCGATAGCGCCACAGGGTTCTCTCCCGGAAAGGCAGGACCTCTTTGCGGAGACGCTTTCTGACTGCTTCCAGGTCATAAGTGGCAAACAGGACCTTGCCGCAAAGGAGGCAGACGTTATGCAGTTCGTCGGCGGAGAACTTCGCCCCACACGCGGTACACTCTAGCCCTGTAAGGCTGCTATTGATCTCGGACACCCGTCCTCCTGATACTTTCAGGCAACATTGAATGCCCTCCTGGCAACAATCATCAACTCGGCTTCGTCAAGGTCGATTCTGCGGCGACCCCAGTTGCCTGCGGTCCCGCCCCAGATATGTTCCACTTCAAACCCGGCCTGATGAAATAGCCTCACAAGCTCTTGGCGTAGATATCCGCGCTGTTTCACAGGGACCTTGCGAATTGTCCTATTCTGATCGCCTGCTTGTCACCGGCGTCCAAAGTAGCCAGGCGATGATCAACCCGTGCACGATTGAATCGGCGGTGATCTCCAGTCCATGTGTCAGACGCAGGGTGACCGGCCACCAGGCTACAGACAGCATGGGCTGCCAAGAGCCCAGCACGCAGAGGGTCAGCACGATCCAGAAAGCGAGCGATCGCCGGGAGCCGCGCAGCACGGCGACCAAAGGGAACAGGGTCAGTGCGTAGATAAGGCCACGGAAGACCTCCAGCGGCAGTATGATCTCAAAACCCGGCACCGTCAGTCCCATGTCCATCTCCTGGTAGTAGGGCGTGACTATCGGCGCGATTAGCATGCCAAAGAAGAGGTAGATGGGGGCGTATAGGACACCGGCCAAGAAAATACGCCAGGCCCAGGATGTCCATTGTCTCTGACCGAGAGTCTCTCGCAAGGCCGTCAGCAGGCCGCGCGCGACGGTCGGCGGCCGGAAGAGAACGGCCAGAAGCAGGGCCAGCCCCACGTGGCCGATGCCGGAGTCCACTAGCCCGGTGACCTGTTCACCGACGGGCATGGTGGTGAAGAAGAGCGCCTCGATGATGTTGATTAGGTTGTTCAATACGAAGAGTAGCAGGAAGAGCACGCCAGCGCGCTGTGCCATGGGCAGGGTCAGGCGCTTCGTGAGTGGTCCCAAGGTCAGGCCGATCAGCACGCCCGAGAGGAGCATGATCAGCAGCATTTGAGTCGGGTCCACGCCAGCGGGCAGAGAAGGCGTGGGCAGGCCGAGGACCTGGGTGATCATCCCTCCGATCATGATAGCGACGGTGTACCCCAGTCCGGCCACCAGGCTGCGCCACAATAGCCCAAGAGCACTTCGGGCACGAGACTGATTGGTACTCTTAGCAGACATCGCTTTTCTCCTTTATCCCTTGCACTATCGCTCAATTGCTTTGCATCGCTTGCGAAAAGCTGGGCACGAATAGCCAGCTCAGCACCTCAACTAGCGGCACCGCTTTGAGCAGCCACTTTCCCATGGGCTGGACCCCGGACAGGACGTTTTAGGAAAGTTGGCACAAATCCTGCGGCTCCCAAGGCACTGTCACGCTTGGCGCAGCGCTCGCAGCACCTGTCTAAGGCTCGGTCTCTTGCCGTACATCAGCAGGCCCATCCGGAACACCTTGCTCCCCGCCCAGAGTATGGCGGGGATGGTGATGATGAGCAGCGCGATGCTCCCTACGATGTCCACTACAGGCACCTCGGTCATCGGCAGGCGCAGCAACATCATCGTCGGCGCGGTGAGGGGGAACCAGGACAGAACCCGCACGAAGGTCATGTTGGGGTTCGAGAACATGAACCCACCTATCATCAAGGGGATGGCAGCCATTACGGAGAAGATTCCCGCCAGTTGCTGCGACTCCTGCTGGGTGGTGCCGAGGGCTCCCACTGCTCCCATGAGCACCGCGTAGACCAGGAACCCAAGCGCGTAGTAAACCACACCCAGGGCCAAAACCTGAGGGCGGACCAGCAGAGGGATGGCCACGCCCAGAAGGCCCATTGCCCCACCGCTCAGCGCAGCGCCTGAAAGCAACCAGATCACCACCTGGGTCAGGCCCAGCGCTCCCAGTCCCAGCACCTTTCCAGCCAGCAACTCCTGAGCCGTGACGGAGGAAAGGATAATCTCCATAACGCGGCTTGTCTTTTCCCTGGCCACGCTTTGCAGCAGGTAGCCTGAGGTCACGAAAATAGTCATGATGAGTAGGATGCCCAGGAAGTAGGGCACCATCAGGTTGAGAATAATGTTCAAAGGACCTCCCTCGGGTTCATCCTCGCCCTTCAGGCTCACGAGCACGGGCTCGAAGGGATTGGCCAGACGCTCTCGGAGAGTTGGGTCTACCTCTTCCCGCAGCAGGTGATTTACAAAGAAGCCCCGTAGCATGTCTGAATCTTCCATGATTGCTGCGCTAAACCCGGCCTCCTTGGTGATCATAATCACCCGACCGCTCTCAATATAGTCCTCGGGGATGACCAGCAAGCTAGCGATTTCATCAGCCTGAACGGCCGCTCGTCCTGTTTCCTCATCCGTGAAGAGGGTGATGAGGTCTCCATAAGCGGGAAGGATGGGCGTGAAGGCGCCGAGTTGGTCCACCATCCCGATTTCCCTCACTTCAGGGACGAAGGTGCTGGCGAGGAAGGTGGCGGCCTGTCCGCCAAAGAAGGCCGCAATCAACAGACCCACCGCTCCCAATAGGGGCACCAGCACCGTCATGGCGATGAAGCCGACGCGGCGCACGTTCACCAAATATTCATGTCGAGCTACGATCAAGATCTTACGCATTGTCTCTCTCCTTCACCACAGTGATGAAGATATCCTCCAGCGGCGCGGTTGCCACCTCGAAGGACTCCACGGGGATCTTCTTCTCCACC
>JBFFDV010000100.1:0-9025 GCA_041559215.1 Anaerolineae bacterium
AGCAACTCCACAGTCATACGGCGAGATTTCTGGACCATCTCCGAATTCGTCTTCACCACCGCGCCTTCTTCAGCGGGGTGAACGCAGGAAGCGACCAATCGAGAACCCTTTGCTGTCTCCGACTCGACCACACACAGCCGACAGCTAGCGTACGGTTCCAGCGCCTCATGGTAGCACAGGGTAGGTATCTCGATACCATTTTCCCGCGCCACCTCCAATATCGTTGAGCCCTCCAAGGCTTCCACCTTCTGGCCATCAATGGTTAGGGTTATCATCTGCTATTGCCTTTCTACTGCACCATGACCGCGTCGAATTTGCAGACCTCATAGCAGGATCCGCATTTGATGCATTTTTCCAGATCTATGACATGCGGCTCCTTCTTTGCTCCGCTTATCGCCTCCACCGGGCAGGTGCGAAGGCATCGGCCACAACCGGTGCATTCTTCCCCTTCTATCCAGTACTGAATCAAAGACTTGCATACGCGGGCTGGACAGCAACCATCTTGGATATGGGCCTCGTATTCGTCACGGAAGTATCTTATCGTCGAGAGTACCGGATTGGGGGCCGTCTGCCCCAAGCCGCAAAGAGAGGACTCCCTTATTTGCTCCCCTAGTTCGAGCAGATATTCGATGTCGTCCTCCTGCCCCTTGCCCTCGGTGATTCTGGTCAGTACTTCAAGCATAGCTTTGGTCCCCAGACGGCAGGGAACGCACTTGCCGCACGATTCCTCCTGGACGAAGTTCATGAAGAACCGGGCAAACTCCACCATGCAAGTATCTTCATCGCAGACAACCATTCCGCCCGAGCCCATCATAGAGCCCAGTTCCAGCAACGACTCATAATCGATGGGAACGTCGAAATGCTCCCGGGGAATGCAGCCTCCAGATGGCCCGCCCAGTTGAGCCGCCTTACATGCCTTCCCCCCAGGAATGCCACCGCCAATGTCATAGACTATCTCCTCCAGAGTAGCACCCATGGGCACCTCAACCAAGCCCGTGTTGTTGATGTTGCCCACCACAGAGAATATCTTGGTCCCCTTGCTATCGGCGGTGCCCATCTGGGAATACCAGTCCCCTCCTCGATCTATAATCAGGGGCACGTTGGCCCAAGTCTCCACATTGTTGATATTGGTTGGTTTGCCCCATAGACCGCTCACCGCGGGGTAGGGCGGTCTAGGCCTCGGTTCACCTATTCTATCCTCTATGGAAGCCATCAAAGCGGTCTCCTCGCCACAGACAAAAGCACCGCTTCCGGGACGTATCTGGACCGAGAAATCGAAGCCGGAGTCGAGGATGTTGTTGCCAAGGACGCCATACTCTTCCGCCTGAGCTATGGCTGTCCTCAGGTTCTGCACAGCCAGCGGGTACTCATTACGGATATAAACGTATCCCTGACGAGCACCGATGGCGGAAGCACCAATGATCATCCCTTCCAGCACCCGATGAGGGTTCCCCTCCATAATGCTGCGATCCATGTAAGCTCCTGGGTCGCCCTCGTCGGCGTTACAAATCACATACTTAATGTCGCCTTCTGCCTGGCGGCAGAGCTTCCATTTGAGACCTGCTGGGAACCCCGCTCCGCCCCGGCCTCTTAAGCCGGATTCAGTAACTTCCTCGATTATATCCGCCGGCCCCATGTGGTGCAGAGCCTTAGCCAGCGCAGAATATCCCCCAAAAGCGATATAGTCCTCAATATTAGTGGGATCAATATCCCCGTTCAGATCCAGCACGAGGCGTTGCTGCTTTTGGTAGAAGGGCACGTCATGCTCATACACTATTTTCTCTCCCGTGCCCGGATCTGTATACAACAATCTATCAATGATCGTCCCATTGAGCATAGTCTCTGATACGATCTCTGGTACATCTTCAACAGCCATTCGTTGATAGAATATCCCGCTAGGCTTGAGCACGACCACGGGGCCTCTCTCGCAAAAGCCGTGACACCCGGTGCTGACAACCTCTATGTTACTTCCCAGGCCTCTTCCATCAATCTCCTCCGCGAAAGCCCCCATGACCTTCATGCTTCCGTAGACCCGGCAACCAGTCCCGCAACACACTGAGATGCGAGGCTTGTCTGGGTCTCGCTGGGCGACCAGCGATTCCCTGAGACTGTCCAGCTCCTCTGGAGTCTGTATCCTCTTCATAAGCTATGATTCCTCACCCTCACTCATTACTTCACGGAGCAAAGCATCGGCCTTGGAAGCGTTCATCTGGCCGGAATACGCCCCATCAAATACGATGATGGGCCCCAGAGCACAAGCGCCAAGGCAATTAACCGTCTCCAACGTGAACTCACCATCTTCCGTCGTCTCACCCGGTTTTATGCCCAGCCTATCAGAAATCCTCTCCATGACCTTTCTTGACCCCCTGACGATGCAAGCCGTCCCCAGGCAAATATTAATGATGTGTCTGCCCTTGGGCTTCAAGCTGAAGGCGTTGTAAAAAGTGGCCACGCTGTACGCTTGGCTTAAAGGCACCCCCACTCTTTCGCTGATCAGAATCAGCGCGTCCTTCGGCAAGTACCGATATCGAGCCTGGACTTCTTCCAGCAGGGCCATCAAGGATTTGTCCTCACCCTCCTGCCAATCCCCTAGCAAGTCCTCTATCTCTCGAACATCAAAATTCGGTTGCGAATTCACTTTTACTCTCCTTACAATCGAGCCCCTCAAAGCGACATGCTCCTTCGGTCTCGTGGCGTGGGCATTATCAAGAAGGCGCAATAGGCCACCTTATATTTTAATACAAAAGCCCTGATATTCTCATAGAAATCAGGGGACAAAAAATGAAAAAACCATGAAAAAATGGCTTTCCCAATGGAGATCTGCAGCTTGACAACTCGTGCGATGGATATCAAGTCTCCTCAGGGCAGGAAAGCATATATCCCACCCCAGGTGTGGTGAGGATATAACGAGGTTCAGAGGCATTATCCTCTATCTTTTGACGTAGATGGTGGATATAGGTCCTCAGGTAATCTATGTCGTTACGATACTCCGCGCCCCAGACCTTCGTCAGCAAGTCTTCGTGCAACATCACACGGTTTGCATTGAGCGCAAGCTGCTGGAGCAGGTTAAACTCGGTGGGGGTAAGAGGGGTTTCCTGGCCTCGCACTTTGACTTTGTGCCGAGCGAAGCTGATCACCAGGTCGGCACACTTGAAGTCGGCGGTAATCATAGCCTCCTTCCCAGGCAACTTGCTACGCCGCAGTACAGCCTTAACCCTGGCGATTAACTCCTTCGCGCTGAAGGGCTTGGTTAAGTAATCGTCAGCGCCGACATCGAACCCATGAAGCATGTCCATCTCTCGCGCCTTGGCGGTCAACATGATTATCGGCACTGCAGAAAACTCTCTCACCCGGCTGGATATCTCATAGCCATCCATGTCGCCAGGTAACATGATATCGAGCAGGATCAAGTCCGGCTGCTCCAGGGTCAGCATTTCGAGGGCCTCTTTGCCTTCTCTTGCACTGAGGACCTCGTACCCAACTGCCGTCAGTACCTCGCGCACGAGCCTCACCAGACGCGGTTCATCATCCACCACCAAGATTGTTTCCTTAGCCATTCGATCACCCGTCAAGCTAATACTGGTTTCCGCATGAAGTACCACGAATAAGCGAGTGCCCGCGGGTTGAGTAGGCCGAAGTCTGTATCGAAACCAAGGACACGAAGCGCGCGGGAACGCTTGGTTTCGATATGCTGCTAGCTATCGCTGGCAGCTACTCAACCTGCGCCTAACCTCTGATCTACGGCGCTTGAATAGGCAGTTGGTATTGAGATGCTCACCACAAGCACCAAACCTTCGACGGTACAACAAGAGTGATTCACACCCAACCCCGCAGACGCATCGCCCCAGCAACCCGCTCTACAGCTACTAGGTAAGCCGCGAGACGGTTGTGCACATTCCTGGCCTGTGCCGTCTGGTGAACAGTACGAAAGGCCGCCGTCATTCTCTTGTCCAGCCTATCGTGAACCTCATCCAGATCCCAGTAGTAGTTGTAGGCGTTTTGCACCTGCTCGAAATAGGAGACAACGACGCCACCTGCGTTGCACAGAAAATCGGGAATAACGTATACCCCCTTCTTGTGGAGGATACTATCCGCCTCAGGGGTAGTAGGCCCGTTCGCCAACTCGACCACAACCTTGGCCTTGATCCGGCCAGCATTCTGGGCTGTGATAACGTTCTCCAGGGCAGCGGGGATCAGCACGTCAACATCCAGTGCCAGCAACTCTTCGTTAGTTATGGCATCGCTTTCGGGAAGTCCCACACACGTGCCTGTCTCGTCCTTCCGCTCCTTCACCAGTCCGCACTCCAGGCCCTCCCACTTGAGGATCGCCCCTTTGGAGTCGCTAACAGCGATAACCTTCAGCCCCAGCAACTCCTCGCCGAGGAGCTGAGCGTAATAGCCGGCGTTACCATACCCTTGAATGGCTGCGGTAGCACTCCTTAAGTCGATGCCTAGCACCTTGGCGGCCTCGCGAAGGCAATACATGCCTCCCCGAGCGGTGGCATCAACCCTACCGGCAGACCCCCCCAGCGCGAGCGGCTTCCCAGTAATCACCCCTGGTTCGTTATGACCTTGCAACGCTGAATACTCGTCCATCATCCAGGCCATGATCTGGGGGTTGGTGTACACGTCAGGGGCAGGAACGTCCTTGTCTGGCCCCAAGATACGTCCGACTTGCCTGATGTAGGCACGACTCAGCCTCTCCAATTCGCCTTGAGACATCTCCTTGGGGTTGCAAACCACGCCCCCCTTGCCGCCACCTAAGGGGATATCCACCACTGCAGTTTTCCAAGTCATCCACGCAGCGAGGGCCCTCACGGTATCTATGGTTTCATCAGGGTGAAAGCGGAGGCCGCCCTTCGCCGGCCCTCGCGCATCGTTGTATTGAACACGAAAACCCTTGAAGACCCTCAAGGAGCCATCGTCCATCCTTACCGGGAGACTGACGTGAAGTTCACGCATCGGTTCTCTTAGGAAGGCGTGGAGCCCAGGGTCAAGTCCCAGGACCTGCGCTGCTTCATCCAGCTGCCTTTGCGCCATCTCAAAGGGGTTCAAGTCTTCCGCCATCGTAGCGTTCTCCTCACATCCTTAGACAGATTGAGCAGCGTCAATCTTGTTCTGTCTCAATGCGCGACCCCTCCAGAGGCAGGGAGAAATAAATAGTGGTCCCCTTGCCGAGTTCGCTTTCGGCCCAAATCCTGCCTCCATGGTTCTCCACGATAGTGCGCGATATAGGCAGCCCCAGACCTGAACCCCTCACCCGCTGACTCAACGGCGACTTCAGCCGGAAGAATTTCTCAAACAGTCTGTTCAGGTGTTCAGGGGCGATGCCCACGCCTTCGTCGGCCACGCTGATGATCACCTCATCTTCACCTACCTGGCCCCTCACCACAACCAGCCCACCATCAGGTGAATACTTGACTGCGTTATCCAATAGGTTGCGCAACACTTGCTCGATGCGACGAGGGTCGGCATACACCACGGGGAAATCAGCCGCGAAGCTGATGACGAAGCGGTGTCTTGCTGTGCGGCGGCTCATCTCCTTGACAAGGCCCTCAGCCAAACGGGGCATCAACGTCGGCTCCTTCTCTATTCGCAGCAGGCCAGCATCAACGATGGACGATTCCAGGAGATCTTGGATCATCATCTGTAATTCGCTTGCCTCTGAATCTATGATCCGTAGATAGTCTGCCCTGGTCTCTTCATCCCACTGCACGTCGTCGAGCAGTAGAGCGGAGGCATAGCCCATTATCGAGGCCAGGGGCGTACGCATGTCATGAGCCAGCGCTGCGATCAGTTCCGACTTCAAGCGGTCAGCTTCCTCCATGGCCTTGGTTCGCTCGGTCTGTTGAAGCAGTCGAATCTTGTCTACATTTATGACTATCAGTTCCGCCAAGGCCTGAAGAAAAGGGAGGTCCGAGATTGAAAGCCCGCCCTTATTTCGGAAATTCTCTAAGGTGAGGACACCTATCTTCCCTTCGCGATACACCAGGGGAACACCAATGGCACTCTTGGGATGGTCAAATCCACCAGATGCCTGCCGAAAATAAACCCGGTTGTGGTCCGTCATGTTGGCCATGGCCTCCGCCGACTCCTCTGGCGTGGCCCACACTTGGGGCTTCCTAAACTTGAAGACCTTGCCAGACATCGACTCGCCAACCTGTAGACTTATCATTCGCAAGGCGTTCATATCATAGCCAAAGGCGGACTCCACTGTGAGCATTCCAGTCGCCTCATCGAAGATTAACAGTACCCCCGCTTCAACCGGTGGCAAGGTCTTCACTAGTATGTGTCTGATGGCTGGCAGCAACTCCTCCAGCTCCACCACCGAAGCCAGAGCCTTGGATACTTCGAAGAGGGTCGAGATCTCCTGAGTGCGCTGACGCTTCTCCCGCTCGACCGCACCTCTGGCGATGAATTGAGCAATCTGTTCGGAGATGCCACGAAGAAGACGCTTCTCCTCCTCGAGAAAACGCAGTTGGTCATCCGGATAATACACACAGATTGAACCTACGGCTTCCCCGTTCAAAGTTATGGGAACCGCGAGAAGGGATTTTACATCATATTCAGCCCAGGAGGCATCTAACCCAGCAATTTCGTATTCCAGGAGCACCCCCATATCAAGCATAAGCTTGCCCAGGGTTCCCTCACCGGGGATTATACGTAGCTTTTCAGCCAGGTCTTGATCAACATTGTCTGACCAAGTAAGGTAGTCACTGTCATCCAAAGCACAGAATATGACTGCTACTGCCTCCTGATACTGCATCGAAGCCGGCAACCGTCGAGCCACAAAAGAGAGCAACGCGTCGATGTCCGCTACTACCAACGCCTCCCTGCTAACATCATATAGAAGACTGAGTTCTTTGACCCGCTCTCGAAGGCGCCGCTCAGAACTACTCAATTGTTCACAAAGCTGGGAATTCTCAACAGCGACGCCGATCTGAGCAGCCATGGCCGTGAGGAATCCCAGATCAGCAGTAGTGAACCGCCGGGGCCGATAACTGGCCACGCTGATCACACCCACTGATCTACCCCCGGATTTGAGAGGGAGTCCTGCGTAGCCTCGCAGGTTCTCTTTCGCCAAGAGAGTAGTGGCTAACTGAGGATCCGCCGAGACATCCTCCACCACAAGGGGCTCTCCCGATGCTGCTATGCGTCCAGCGACACCTTCGCCCAACTCAATTCCACCAGCCTGGTTGACGAAATCCTCACCGACCCCGCGGTAAGCCCCGATCTTCAACCTTCCGGTTTCCCCATCAACAAGGGAGACATACGCGACCTCGACATCCATTACCTCCAACAGCTTGTCCAAAGCTGTGCTCATCAGCCCTTCCAAATCCTGTGACTCACCCAACAAGGTCGCAATAGCATTCAGGGCAGTCAACTCAGGACTGCCCGTAGACTCCACTTCATGCTGTTTCATATCAATCGCTTGGCTGGACATAGAGAGGCGCTACCTTCTGAGTGCGGCTCGTTATGGCACCCAGACTGACAATATCCACAACAAATCAAGTATATCATCATCAGGTGCCGCTGTCAAAGCAAAATTGGTTGGGTATAGCTCGCAATCGTAGTGCTTTCGGACTGCAGGATTCGCAAGTCGGCAATCCCCCACAAAGTGCTTATACAGGACGTGCTAGAGGCGACAGTCACTTGCCCTGCGGTATCCGTTGACACATCTGGGACGTAACCCGATGGGCACGTGACTTTGCGATGTGAGGCAAGACGGGGTATAATGATACTGTGATCCGATGATGAGGGAAAATTGGCTCGTAAGCGTGGGCAACAACGCCGCACCGGTCAGATCATGTTCTTGATTCTGAGCATCTTGGTAGTGGTCAGCATGGCCTTAGGATATCTGCTGACTACGCTACCTCTGCCTCCTCCGCCGACCCCGACGCCGACTCCTCTACCCACACTAACCCCTGCAACTTCTTGGGTACCGTTCTTGCCCTTCTTGTAGCGCATGAGACGCTGATTGTTGACTCACCAGCCTTGATCAGCCCGCGCTGAGGGGTAGAGCTCCCTCTAAGAGACGGCGCGTCGCAGCAACCAATCCGAAGGCACCAGATAGCATCATATCACCATAGGGCACCGCCATATGATAGCCCAGAGGCTCAGCCATGGCTCGGTTAGGCCCGGTGACGGTGACGAACCCGAAGGGGCTGAGGCTTGGATAATCAGTGTGGATCATCGCCCCATGGCCGTGATCGGCGAAAACCTCTGCATTGGTCAAAGTGCCCGATTGCAGCCGCTCCACATGATCCGCTAGCTTGGTGGTATCCATCAACACCGTGTGGTGTTCAAACAGCCCCCAAACCCTTTCCCCCCGCAACAGTACACCGATGGTATGCTGATTGCCTACATTAACTACAATCAGCCCTTCCTCCTGTTCCCGCGCTACCACGGGATCGCAAAGGGCGCCCCAGATTGCTGCCGAACCGGTATCCATCATGATCGCCCCTGGCACATCGCGCTGAACCGCCTTCATGCGGGTCATATATTCTGGCACCTCCCGATATGCCAATGAACTCATATCACCACCCGCGTCGACGAATCTGTGCCAGTGCTGAAATCGGAACTGACGGTTGCTTCCGCCTCCTATAAGCTCACCATGATCTTGAACAGCAACCGCATAGAGTCTAGGCAATTCGACGTCGAACAAGGCCAGAGCCCGGCTCAGCGCAGAAAGGTCTAAATCCCGAGTCTGGATGGTGAGCACGTCATGACTCGGCGGTTCGTCCACAATCTCCACCCCTATACTTATCACTTCAGCGGGGTCATCGCGGATGGTCTTGGCTGCTAAGGGGGTAGCCATAACCCTGAGACCTGCCCCCAGGTGCTTCTTCATGGCACTTACACTAGGTCCCCCACCCATCAGGTTGCCAGTGAGGAAGATATCTTTCCCTTCCCGAGTCGCCTCCCGAATCCTTCGTGCAACGATGGTAGTCATAGACGGCAGCACCAACTTGACGCAGTTTTCCATCGGCTTGTCACTCTCGTAGAGAAGAATATCCTGCGTCCC
>JBFFDV010000101.1:0-9022 GCA_041559215.1 Anaerolineae bacterium
CCTCCTCTGCAAAGGACCGATTTGCCTGTCATCATATCCAAGACCACGAGGCCTGAATCCGTCCCCAGCCATAGCAGTTCTCCATCAACAGCCAGGTCATTGATCATCCTGGCTTTCAACCCCCTCTCGGGAGTATAACCCACCCAGCTTTCGGTTTCTCTGTCGAAGCGGCTCAGCCCTTGCTCCGTACCCAGCCAGACATCTTTCGCCGCGAGGCCGACGCATCTCACTGCGTCACTGGTCAGTCCATCATGTTGCGTGTAGGTTCTCAGCCGCTGATCCTTCAAGGTCAATCTGGTAGCCCCTCCGTCTCTGCCATACACGAACCAGGCTTCCTCCTCATCTGCGGCAAGGCCATGGACAGCATTACTCGCCAAACCATCCGCGACGCTGTAAAGTTTGGAGACAGGCTGCTTCACGGGTGAGATGGGAACCTCGACGAAAGCTGCGATCCTCTCAGCTTCCGCCTTACACCGGGCAGCTTCCTCCTCCCTGCCTAATCTGGTGAGACTTAGCGCCTTGCCTTTCCAGGCTTGAACGTTCAGAGGATCAATCTCCAGCGCCCTGTCAAAGCACCCTATGGCCTCCTCATAGCTTTCCATCCCCGCCAGGGCGGTCGCCTTGAGGATCCAGGCCTTAGCGTGTGTCGGCTCGGCTCGCAAAACCTCGTCGAAGCATTCGATAGCGCTATCGAAGAAGCCAGAGTCCAGGAGTGAAACACCATCCTCATACCATTGAGCAGTCGTTCTCTCCACCATCTCACCTTCCGAAAAAAGGGCTAACCTCTCGGTGGTCAGCCCATGAGATAAGGATTTTGGAGCCACCCATCGGACTCGAACCGACGACCTAGCGCTTACGAGGCGCTTGCTCTACCGACTGAGCTAGGGTGGCTAGGATGGGCCGTGCTGGATTCGAACCAGCGACACCCTGCTTAAAAGGCAGGTGCTCTAACCAGACTGAGCTAACGGCCCATCAGGGGTCTGAACCCCCATAAAAAGTATATCACAAGGGGAAAAGGAAGTCAACCTTGTGCCCGGTGCGCCAGCAGCTAGCATGGGGGCCTTGTGCCCGCTATAGAATCGGATCAGCAAATCGCTGGCACCATTTCTGGACGCCGTCAAAGCGTTGTGGTGAACCCTCTCCCGGGAATTGTGGTATAATCAACCGGAACACCTCAGCTTATCACAGTGGGTAATGTTATGTCAAGTTGAAGTATTCATCATATCAATATCGCTCATTTGCTTACGCGCCTGAAAGAGACGAAGCCCGCCCTCACAGCGGTCGACTGATTCTCGGCCCTTCATCAAGAGTGATGACCGTGGCACCCAGATCGGGAGCGAACACATACTTCAAGCGGGAAGATAAAGCAGAACATGACCCAGTCCATCAGACAACTGATCCATCCTCTGAATCGGGTGCTAGTGCGTTACCTGCGACGGATACGAGCATTCAGCCCCAACGCCAGGTTATTCCTGGTGAGCACGATCATCACCGGCTTGAGCTATAGCATCTACTGGCTGATCTTCAATCTGTACATAGACAGTAGCGGGTATCCTCGTACCTTTCTGGGAGAACTCCAATCCATGCCCCACCTGATCGCCATCCTTGCAGGCATACCAGGCGGGGTGCTGGCAGATCGCATCGGTCGCAAGCGGGCTTTGCTCCTGGCTAGCGCTGGAGAGACGGCAGCGATGCTGGGCGTAGTTTTGGCGCCGGGGCCGAACTGGCTGCGGGTTTCGATGATCACTTTTGGCGCCTCGGAGTCGCTGTGGTGGGTGGCCTCCTCGCCCTTTATGATGGAAAACTCAACTGAGGACGAGCGCGATGCTCTGTTCAGCGCCAACTTTGGCCTACAGACTTTGGTCGGATTCTTCGGCGCGCTGGTAGGCGGCTATCTACCCAAGATCTTCGGCAACCTGATGGGCGTAGGTGTCGAGAGCAGTCCCGCCTACCAAGGCACCCTGGCAGTAATGGTGGCGTTGTGGGCACTAGCGCTAATTCCAGTGTTTTTGATCAAGGAGGGCCCTCGTCCCGCCGCTGATCAGGTGCGCTCCATCTGGCCCTGGCGCAACATCAGCAACCCACGGCTGGTGATGCGTATGTTCATCCCTAATATCGTGATCTCCATGGGCGCAGCGATCCTGATCCCCTATATGAACCTCTTCTTCAAGGAGACCTTCTTCATCCCGGACAGCACGTTAGGGATGCTCTTCGCCGTCTCGTCGGTGATCACCGGCACGGCGACGCTCGGAGCGCCGCTGCTGGCGGACCGCTGGGGACGCATTCGATCCTTGGTGATCACGCAGCTGACGTCCATACCCTTTCTCCTGACCATCGCTTTTGTGCCGATCTTCTGGGTAGCAGGCCTCGCCTTCTGGGTACGGGCCGCGCTGATGAACATGGGCAGTCCGCTCTATCAAGCTTTTGCCATGGAACAGGTGCCGACGCGCGAGCGGGCCACACTCAGCGGGTTGCTGGGAATGAGCTGGACCATCGGCTGGACCATCGGGCCCTACCTGAGCGGTTATATGCAAGCCCAGCCACACATCGGATTCAAGCCGATCTTTGTGACCACCTGCGTACTCTACGTCGTCGCCTCTATTTTGGAGCGAGTCTTTTTCCAGCGCCTAGAGGACCGGCAGCGACGGGCAATAAATCGTGAACCGCTTGGTGACTTTCGGATGGGCGAGGAGAGGGTCGAGATGGCAGAGAGCCTGGAGAGAGGGACATCGACATCAGACGCACATAGGCACTGAACTCTTGCACCACCCATCAATCCAAGCTCGCGAATTCAACAGCGCCTGCCATATCCAGGCGTTCTGCATCTCCCGTTCTCCGCATTACTTCAGCAGTTGTGGTATAATGGAAACAAATACCCACTATCGTGAGGTGATCCCATGTTAACCTCTGACATGCGTCGTGTAAGCATCGCTCACCTGCCCACACCGCTGGAGGAGATGAAGCGCCTCTCCAAGGAATTGGGTGGGCCCCGACTGTACATCAAGCGCGATGACCAGACCGGCCTGGCTACAGGAGGTAACAAAGCCCGCAAACTGGAATATCTCATCTCTGAGGCTCTTCACGAAGGTGCCGACACAGTGATCACCGTGGGCGCAGCCCAATCCAACCATGCCCGCCAGACGGCTGGAGCAGCGGCCATGTATGGTCTGCGCTGCATCCTCGTTCTGAGAGGCTCCAGGCCCGCCGAATGGAACGGCAACCTGCTGCTTGATGACCTTCTCGGAGCCCACGTGCGGTGGGCCGGGGAAACTCCTTTACATGAGATGATGGTAGAAGTGGCGGTGCAAGAGGAGGCCAGCGGCCACCATCCATATCTGATCCCCCTCGGTGGGTCCACGCCTATGGGCGCTCTGGGTTATGTGACAGCGATGGAAGAGTTGACGGGTCAACTCAAGGAGCGGGACCTCGACGTGGATGCCGTTGTCTTTGCCTCCAGTTCGGGAGGCACTCAGGCGGGGCTGATCGTGGGCGCCAAGGCTCTGGGCTTCGCAGGTCAGGTCCTTGGCATCAGCGTGACCTACACAGAGGAAGACTTGAAGGCGGCCCTGAAGGAACTGGTGCCTCAAACCACGGAACTCCTGCGCCTACAACTGACCTTCGATGAGGCCGACTTTGTCGTCTACGACGATTACCTGGGTGGAGGGTACGGGGTGATCGGAGATCCAGAACGGGAGGCCATCCGCCTAGTGGCCCGCACCGAAGGCATTCTACTGGACCCCGTCTACACTGGCCGCGCCATGGCTGGCCTACTCCACCTGATGCGTAAGGGCGCTCTTGGGCCAGAGGAGACGATACTCTTCTGGCATACCGGCGGTACGCCAGCCCTATTCGCTTACAGCGACGAGTTGATGGAAGACGCCCGATGAAGAGGGTGCTGGAGAGCACTTCTGTAGGCTATCGCTCGATTGCAAATCCCGCCGCAGCATAAGAGCATCGCAGTTTTTCGACAGCGTACGAGGGCTTGCGCAGCGATTGCGCGCAAAACCCAATATGTAGGAGGAATGAAGGGCGAGGGGACACTCTTCGGCAAGCACAGGGCAGGCCCCTCGCGCTCCCCTGGTTTTTGTCGCGCAACGCCTACGATGAATCCTGTTGACTTTTCAAGGCAAATCTGGTAAAATCACCTACAAGGGAAGGGAGTAGTTCCATGGCGAAGAAACTGGTGCTTATTGACGGTCATGCCCTCGCCTATCGCGCCTTCTTTGCCCTGCCTTTGGAAGCTTTCTCCACCTCGAAGGGTGAACTGACCAACGCGATCTACGGCTTCACCATGATGCTTCTGCGAGCCCTGGAGGAGGAGAAACCTGATTTTATCGCCGTGACCTTCGACGCACCGGCGGCCACCTTCCGCCACGAGGAGTTTGCAGAGTACAAAGCCCATCGTCCACCGATGCGGGAAGAGATGCGCAGCCAGATGCAGCGCGTCCGTGAGGTGGTGCAAACAATGAACATCCCCATTTTCGAAGTGCCGGGCTACGAGGCCGATGATCTCATAGGTTCTCTAGCAAAACAGGCGGCTGAGCAGAAACTGGAGACCGTCATCATAACCGGCGACAACGATACCCTGCAACTCGTGTCTCCTCTGGTGAAAGTGGTGACGCCCGGCGGACATCGGCAGAAGTTCTCCGAGGCCACGCTCTATGACGAGGAGGCTGTGAAGGAGAAATACGGCGTAGATCCCACTTTGCTGGTTGACTACAAGGGGCTGGTGGGGGACAAATCAGATAACATCCCCGGCGTGGCTGGCGTGGGGGACAAGACGGCCAAGCAACTGATTCAGCGGTATGGGACTGTAGAGGAGATATATGAGCATCTGGAGGACATAGACTCCAAGCGGGCTAAGAAGGCTTTAGCCAGCCAGAAGGACCAAGCGCTGTTGAGCAAGCGCCTGGCCACCATTGTTAGGGACGCTCCTATTGCACTGGATCTGGAGAAGTGTCGCACCAGCGATTACGATCGGGACAAGGTCATGGCCCTCTTTCGCGAGTTGGAGTTCAGGAGCCTGGTGCAACGGTTGCCCCAGAGTGATAGGGAGAAAGCTCAGCAGATGCCCCTCTTCGCCCAGGGATCCCCATCAGAGGGGACGCACGTCGCCGTAACCACGGAACAGCAATTGACCTCCTTGATTGCTGAACTATCTCGGGCTCCCCGAATCGTTCTCGATGTGGAAACCACCAGCCCTGACGCCATGAGGGCTGATCTAGTAGGTCTCGCGTTCGCCACCAAGGCCGGGCAGGGGTTCTATGTGCCCGTCGGTCATTTACTGGCGACGGGTGCGGAGCATCAACTTCCCCTGGAGCCGGTCCGCGAGCGCCTGCGCCCCGTGCTGGAGAACCCGAAGATACCCAAGGCGGCCCATAACGCCAAGTACGATCTTACTGTTTTGGCACGGCACGGGGTTCGCGTTGAGGGCCTGGATTTCGACACCATGATTGCGGCCTGGCTCGCTGATCCCTCCGGACGTGGATATGGCTTGAAGAACCTGGCCTGGACCAAGCTGGGCCTGGAAATGAGGCCTATCACCGATCTCATCGGCAAGGGCCGTGAACAAATCACTATGGCCCAGGTATCCATCGCTGACGCCACTGCCTATGCAGCCGCCGACGCTGATGCAACCTACCGGCTGGTCGGCGTACTGGAGGATGAACTACAGCAACGAGAGCAGTGGGAGCTCTTCCGCAAAGTGGAGATGCCTCTCGTCGAGGTGCTGATAGAGATGGAGATGGCCGGCGTGGCCTTGGATGCCGATGAGTTGATGCAGATATCCCGCACTATGTATCAGCGCATCGTCGCCCTGGAGAAGGAAATCCACGATCTGGCCGGTCATCCCTTCAATGTCAGCTCTACGCAACAGTTGGGCAAAGTCCTTTTTGATGAGCTAGGCCTGCCCCCGAAGGCGAAGACCAAGACCGGCTATTCCACGAGTGCCAGCGTGTTGGAGGAACTGAGGGAACTCCACCCTATCGTCGATTTGGTTTTGGAGCATCGGCAGCTGACCAAGCTGAAATCGACTTATGTGGACGCTCTGCCTGTGCTGGTGAACCGGGAAACGGGCAGGGTGCACACTTCTTACAACCAGACAGGCACGGTGACAGGGCGTATATCCTCCAGCGATCCTAATCTGCAGAACATCCCCATCCGTACTGAACTGGGTCGCCACGTCCGTCGCGCCTTTGTGGCCCAAGAGGGGTGGGTACTCGTGGCAGCTGACTATTCCCAGGTAGAGTTGCGCATCCTGGCGCATCTCTCTCAGGATCCCAACCTGCTGGCCGCTTTCGCCCGCGGAGAAGATATCCATGCCAGCACTGCTTCCACCGTTTTTGAGGTCCCCCTATCCACTGTCACTCCCCAGATGCGTCGCATCGCTAAGACCATCAACTTCGGCATCATCTACGGCATGGGCGGGTATGGGTTGGCCCAGCGAACGGAGTTGTCTCAAGATCAGGCCCGCCAATTCATCGCCAACTATTTCGCGCGGTATGAGAGAGTGAAGGAATACTTGGAGAGCACCAAGCGTGAAGCGCGGCTGCAAGGCTATGTATCGACACTTCTGGGTCGCCGTCGGTACTTCCCCGAACTGCAAGCCACCAGCCGGGCCCATGGAGGGATGAAGCGGGCGGCCGAGCGGGAGGCGATCAACATGCCCATCCAAGGTTCCGCCGCCGACATTCTCAAGATAGCTATGGTGCGCTTGCATCGCGCGCTCAAGGAAGATAACCTGGCCGCGCGGATGATTCTCCAGGTTCATGATGAACTTGTATTGGAGGTGCCCCGGGAGGAGTTGAAGCCCGTGGGTCGCCTAGTGAGTTCTGTCATGGAAAACGCTCTAGGTCTGGATGCACCACTGAAAGTGGATCTGAAAGTGGGGGAGAACTGGGAACACATGGAGAGATATCAGGTCTAGCCATGGTGGAGCAGCCGCGAGAAAAGATCGAGAGTCTAGTCCGTGAGGCGATCCTGACCGCTCAGGACGCTGGCGATTTGCCCGCCTTCGATGTCCCGCAAGTCGTGGTGGAGCGACCCCAGCGGGAGGAGCACGGTGATTATGCCTCGACTCTGGCCTTACAACTAGCAGGCACAATCCACATGCCCCCACGGCGTATAGCCGAAGCCATCGCCTCTCATGTCCCCATGGCCGAATTAATAGCCAAGGTAGAGGTCGCCGGACCTGGTTTTATCAACTTCACCCTGGACGACGACTGGGTGATCCGGCAGGTGGATGAGATACTGGCCGCTGGGGAGAGTTACGGCAACTTACCCCTGGGTGAAGGCCGGAAGGTACAGGTGGAATATGTAAGTGCTAACCCCACCGGTCCGCTTCACGTGGGCTCTGGACGTAACGCCGCCATCGGCGATAGCCTGGCGAACGTGTTGGAAGCGGCAGGCTATGATATCCAGAGAGAATACTATGTCAACGACGCTGGCAGTCAAGTGCGCCTCTTTGCGCAAACGCTTTACGCCCGCTATGCCCAAGCTCTGGGCCGCGATGAGCCCATCCCTCAGAACGGCTATCGAGGCACCTACTTAATCGAGATGGGGAATGAGGTTGCCCGCGAGCGAGGCGAGCAGTTCCTGGATATGCCACGTGAAGAGGCCATCGCTGCCCTCTATGAGATAGGTTTGGAGAAGATGCTGGCTTCGATCAAGGACGACCTAAGCATGATGGGCATCACCTATGATGGGTGGTTCTCCGAACGGAGCGTCTATGATAGCGGGCTCTTCGATGAAGTCTTGGCTATGTTGCGCGAGAAAGGCTATGTCGCTGAGCGGGAAGGGGCGGTATGGTTTGTTTCCAGCGACTTGGGCGATGACAAGGACAATGTGCTCATCCGTTCCGATGGGGAGCCTGGCTACCTGGCCTCCGATATCCCCTATCATTATGACAAGTTCATCCGACGCGGCTTCGAGCGGGTGATAGATGTCTGGGGCGCCGACCATCAAGGGCATGTGCCCCGCATGAAGGCGGCGATGAAGGCCATAGACGTGAATCCCGACAATCTGATCATCGTCATCTACCAGTTGGTCACCTTGCGGCGAGGCGGTGAGATAGTACGACTATCCAAGCGCACCGGCGACATCATCACTCTACGCGAGGTTTTGGAGGAGATTGGCCCTGACGCGGTGCGGTTCCTCCTCTTGGCCCGCGCCGCCGATAGTCAAATGGAGCTGGATCTCGACCTGGCCAAGGAGCAGTCCAGCGAGAACCCGGTGTACTATGTACAATATGCCCACGCGCGCATAGCCAGCATCCTGAGCTACGCCGAGAGCATAACCTTCAGCGATGGTGACCTGTCCTTACTGGGTCACCCAGCGGAGTTAGCTTTGATCCGTCAAATGCTGCGCTTGCCCGAGATAGTTGAACAGGCAGCAATTGGTCTGAGCCCCCACCACCTACCCTACTATGCCCAGGAATTGGCTGGCGTCTTCCACCCCTTCTACAAACAGTGTCGCGTGGTGTCTTCCGTCCCTGAGGACATGCCCCTCAACAAGGCACGGTTGAAGCTCGTGGCAGCAGCCAAGATCGTGCTGGCTCGCGTCCTCGACCTCATGGGGGTCAACGCGCCGGAGGCGATGTAGCACAATCCTCTTCGGCGTTGCGCAGCAAAAGCCCGGGGAGCACGGGGGGTGTCCCCTCGTGTCCTTCATACTCCTGTATCTTGGGGCTTGCGCCTAATTGCTGCGTAAGCCCTCTTCGATCATAGTTTGACTTTGCCCCTATCCACACATATAATGTGAACGAGGCGGGCGGATAGCTCAGTTGGGAGAGCGGTGCTCTTGGCCGCAGGGCCAAGAGGTTGAGGTCGCGGGTTCGAGTCCTGTTTCGCCCACTCGCTTCCGGAACCGCCAACGACCACGAGGAGCGGGTCCGAGGCGTCAACAGATAGACACAAGAGGGCGGATAGCTCAGTTGGGAGAGCGCTTCCCTTACAAGGAAGAGGTCGCAGGTTCGAGTCCTGTTCCGCCCATTTTTCGTTTCTATAGCACCGCGATTGGATTTAAG
>JBFFDV010000102.1:0-8942 GCA_041559215.1 Anaerolineae bacterium
CAACTTCAAGAGGAGTTCGACTTCATCTTCCTCGACGTGGAAAAAGAACTATATCCACGGCTATTCGCAGACTGTGTCCGTCTTCTGAGACCGGGGGGACTGCTGGTGGCGGACGATACGCTTTTCCCAGCCATGGATTTTGATCAGAGATGGCGTCATCTAATCGCGCCTGTTGAGGAGTTCAACCATCTGGTCGCCAACAGCCAGGACCTGGAAAGCACGATTCTGCCCGTTGGAGATGGAATCACGGTGGCCGTGAAGAGGTAAGTGGTGGACGCTGCCGGGAGATAGATGGGCTCGGATCTCTGCAGTGCCTATACATTTGACCTCGGAGACAACACTATGAGCATAAGCTCAGATGAGCAAAAAGCTTCACAGATCGTGCTCCTGGGGACGGGAACGCCCAACGCTGAGCCGGAGCGCTCCGGGCCATCGGTGGCTATCGTTGTAGGAGAGACACCATACATCGTCGACTTCGGACCGGGCTTGGTCCGGCGAGCAAGTGCGGCACATCAAGCCGGCATAGAGGCCCTCCAACCGAAGAACCTAAGACGCGCCTTTCTCACCCATCTCCATTCAGACCACACGGCAGGCTATCCGGATCTGATTCTTACCCCCTGGGTGTTGGAAAGGGATCAACCGCTGGAGGTCTACGGTCCTCCAGGCATCCAAGCGATGACTGAACACATTCTTGCCGCTTATGGGGAGGATATCAGGGAGCGTGTCGGAGGATTGGAGCCGGTCAATGACACAGGATGGCTGGTAAATGCCTATGAAATCGGGCCGGGAATCTTTTATCAAAATGCGAATGTTACTGTAGAGGCCTTTCCGGCAAGGCATGGTTCTCTCCAGGCGTTTGGGTTCAAGTTCTGTGCACCAGACCGTACGATCATAATCTCCGGTGACACCGCACCTTTCGAGGGCATAGTGGAAGAATACCTCAGTTGTGATGTGCTCATTCATGAGGTCTATTCGGTAGCACGGTTCGAAAAACGCTCCGCGGTCTGGCGAAGGTATCATTCCAGTGTTCACACCTCCTCCCATGAACTGGCAGAGATAGCATCAAAGGCAAAACCTGGACTACTGATTCTATATCATCAACTCCTCTGGGGCGCCACAGAGGAAGAACTCTTGCAGGAAGTGCAGGAGGGATACAAGGGGAAGGTCGTTTCGGGCAAAGATCTGGAGGTCTACTGAGCAAGCGGCGCACCACAGCACTGGCTCAACTCGGGGCCGTCAGGTATCAATCCATTGGCTCCTCACCTTCCCGCTCGGCATCCTGACCGTATATTACTACGTCAAGGAGCGCAACCTGGGGCCGTTGATGATCAGCCATGCGGTCGCTGATCTATGGAGTTTTGGCTGGTTCATTTTCTTCGTCTAGAGAGGAATCCGATGGAGAGCATAACCTACACTATCCTACTGCTAATTACGATCTTACTCATGCACCTGGGGGAAGAAGTCAAGACGGGTTTTCGAAAGAGATTCCCCTTAGGTGAAATGCCGAAACCCGTCTTCATAGGCGGTAATGTCATTGTTTATGCATTTTGCCTCACGACCGTTTGCCTTTCTGTGCGCGGCAATGAGTCAGCTATTCCCCTTGCTTGGATCTTTGCCGTTGCCATGCTGGCTAATGGGGTGATACATGTCGGGATAATGGCCCTAAGAAGAGAATACTTCCCCGGTGGCCTTACAGCGTTCCTGCTGCTACCGGTTTCCGCATATTTGATCATACAGTTGCTGGGCGGGTGATGGGGCACACTCCGGAACGCTCACATGAGTGCTACGTTCACCGTGCCTTCCTCGACAAGACTTCCCCTTTCCTCCCTTTGCTGATAAAATCGGCCTGATAAGAGACACAGAAAAAGCGTCGGGGTTTCGCTGAAGTCAAGCACACGCCCGAGGAGCGGGGCCTATCTATGGCAACCAGCGATCATCTACTTCTGAGGAAGGTCATAACTAATGAGTGGAGAGATCGATCCGAACACGGCTGAGGACTACTACAGTCGGGGCACTGATCACGGCAACCGGGGTGAGTTTGAAGAGGCCATCTCCGCTTTCACCGAAGCTATTCGCCTGGACCCCAACTTCGCCGGGGCCTACCACGCCCGCGGGCTCGCGCACTATGACCTGGGTCAATACGAGCAGGCCATCGCCGATTACACTGAGGCGATTCGCGTCGACTCTGGCTACACTGAGGCCTACTACAATCGCGGGGTTGGCCACCATCTCTGTGGCAACTGCAGGCTGGCTATCGCCGATTACACCGAGGCGCTCCGCCTTGACCCAAGCTACGCTGATGCCTACTATAATCGGGGGCTCGCGCACCGCGAGCTGGGTCACTACGAGCAAGCCATCGCCGACTACACTGAGGCCCTTCGCTTGAGCCCTGGCTACGCCGACGCCTACAACAATCGGGGGCTCGCGCACCACCATCTAGGTCAGTACGACCAGGCTATCGCTGACTACAGCGAGTCCATTCGCCTGAAGCCCGACGACGCCAGAACGTACGACAATCGCGGGCTCGCGCACTACCAACTGGGCCAGTACGAGCAGGCCATTGTCGATCACACGGAGGCCATTCGCGTTGACCCCAACTTCGCCATGGCGTACAACAATCGCGGGGCTGCCCACCATCTGCTTGGTGAGCACAGACAGGCTATCGCTGATTTCACGGAAGCCATTCGCCTAAACCCCAAGGACGCCATGGCGTACAACAATCGCGCAGTTGTCCATCGCGAGTTGGGCGACTGCCAGCGGGCTGTCGCGGATCTGAGCGAAGCCATTCGCCTGGATCCCAGCCACGCCGAGGCCTACTATAATCGCGCGCTCGCCCACCATGAGCTGGGCCAATACGAGCGGGCTATCGCCGATTACAGTGAGGCGATTCGTCTCAAACCTGACTACGTAGAGGCCCACAACAATCGTGGCAATGCACACTCTGAGTTAGGCAACTACCAGAAGGCCATCGCCGACTACTCGAAGACCATTCGCCTGGATCCCAACCACGCCGCAGCCTACTATAATCGCGCAAACATGTACAATGAGCTCCGGCAGTACCCGAAGGCCGTTGCCGACTACACTGAGGTGCTTAGACTTGTGCCCAACCTTGCCGCGGCCCACCTAAGTCGGGGACTTGCTCATCGCGAGTTGGGCGATTACAAGCAGGCGATCGCCGATTTGGAGTCTTACATGTCGGTATTGCCGCCCGATGAGGAACGGCGCAGGGTCGCAGTGCAGCGACTGATCGACGAAATGCGAGGGCAATGGTAGGCACACCCTCCCGGAGGTTCAGAACCTCCGGGAGGGTTGAATGCGATCAATCCTCTTTCGTGCTGCTCAGCAATACACTGAGGTTTCGCGGTAGAACGTCAACGAGCTCGACCAGGTCCAGCCGCCGAAGTTTCTCCTCCGTAGCAGCGGGGAGTCGATCGAGGGGAAGCCCCTCCACCAATTGAGCGGTCTCCTGCTCGGAGAACTCCTCGCCCTCTTCGACCCATGTCAAGACCTCCTTGTTCTCCGGACAGACCCTTTGGCAGTGAAGACACCCCACCAGGCAATTGTGCCAGGAAGGATCGATCCACGAGGCGAAAGGGACACCGGCCGGCTTCTCGTTGTGGTAAGTGATACAGAGTTCAGCTCGAAGTAGAAAGCGCTCCGAACCGATCGCTCCAGTAGGACAGGCGCGGAGACAGGCACGACACTTCTGACATCTTTCCAGAAGTTGCGGCTCCTGCCAACTGTCCTCCGGGCAGGGAACATCGGAGTAGAAGGCAACCAGGCGATGTAAGCTCCCCATACCAGGAATATAGGAGATGTTGTTTCTTCCATACTGTGCCAGGCCGCTGCGCACAGCCAGGAGTTTCTTGGGCAGTCTTGCAACAGCCACGCGATAGCCCGCTGGTGCGAGGGCGTCCGCCAACAGATCCTCAACCCGCTTGTCGATCTCGCGCTCGTGCAAATAGGTCGGAGGAACGAGTTGTGGCAGCCGCTCTCCCTTCCAGACAAAGGTGATCCGCGTCGGCGGGTGCGGAACGGAAACCACAATCAGGGACCGGGCTTCGGGCAGGCTGTCGGGCGGGTTGAACTGAAGCCCGGCAAGGTATGCCTCATAGAATTCCTCGTCCAACAGGCCCTGTCTGTGGGGCCCCTCGATCCCTTCTTGCAGCTCGGTGAGCCGTCTCGTTGACACGATTCGGCCCTTGTGACCCTTGTCTTCCAATTGGAAAAGCACTCTTTCTACTTCGCCATCCATGTGCTCACTCCCTTCAGATCAGAGCTATTATCCCCAATTCTATCAACTAAGTCCTCTTTTCGCCAATATCCCAACCCTGTGACGGTATTCAGACCGGAGCTATTCTCCCGTAAGATCAGTTCGCCGACGCGAGACGTGTCAACATCACGCCACCCAAGACCACCGCAGCGCCCAGCGCCTGCCAGGGTGTGAATCGTTCCCCCAGAGTCAAGATGGCGACCAGTACCGCCATCGGGGGTATCAAAGTATTGTATACCGCCGTCCCGGTGGCGCCAATCTCGCCGATGCTCCTGAAGTAGATGACCCAAACGAGGACCCCAGCCAGAACGATGTTATATGATAGAGCCAGCCAGGCGCCCAAAGACACCTGAGCCCAGTCTTGTGCCACCATCTCCGGCAAACCGAAAGGCAACAGAAACAAGCTGCCAGAGATCATGGAGATGCTCATCAACCGCAGGGCTGAGTAACGTCGCAGCAGAGGTTTGGACATGACTGCGGCCGCAGCTGCCAAGATCGCCGCCATGACGGTAAGTATGTCACCCCGGAAGTTCTCCCAGGCAAGCGCTAGGTTGCCATTCCCAGCGGCGATGACCAGGGCCGAGCCCGCAAAGGAGAGCAAGATGCCCAGGATCTGGAACGGGGTGATTCTCTCCTGCCTCCATGCGATGGCGATGATTGCGGTCCAAACGGGTATGGTGCCCAGCAGCAACGATGAGTTGGAAGCCGTGGTATACTTCAACCCGACGGTGAAGAATATCTGGTACACCCCGACTTGTGCCAAACCCAATAGGCTTACCCGGAGCCAATCCTCCCTTCTGATCACAGGCTTCCCCTCCGCAATCAATACCCAGATGAGCAACAAGAGGGCCGAGGTCAGAAAGCGGACGGCGGCGAAGGCCAAAGGGCCTATCTCCTGTAATGCGAATTTGACGACGCTGAAACCAGCGGCCCAGATCGGCATCACGCAGAAGAGCACCAAATCTGTACGAGTCAAGCGCACTTTCATGGACCGTCCCTCAGAGCAAGGCAACGACCTCCTCTCCACGTTGCCGACTTTGCAGCACGTGTAAGGGTACCTCAAGACGTCAAAGGTAACCAATCGGGGCCGTAGCCCGATTCACTACCCGGCTAGTGACTTCTCGAGCTACAATACCGGCCCTCCTCCTTGGGGAGTGCCCGCCCCACAGCCTGGCACTCTGGCTGAGCCGCGTACTGGGTGCGATGGGCGGCCTGAAGCGTAGCGGTCTCGGCCGGAGCACCGTACCATTCCTGGAGATATCGCCACTCAGCGGCGCACTGAGTAGGATTTGCCGGCTGAATGCTGGGAGCCTCGACCACGGTACCGTACCGTTCCTGCAGGCTCGACCCCCACGAGACCAGACGGCGCCCCACCCAGGTCAGCAACCGGCAGTGGAAGCGATCCCTCCTCTCAGCCAGTGCGAGTTCGCGCAGAAGTACTGCATCCTTTTCTGCATCGCGCAGCAGATCGTTATAGCGCTCTTGGTGCGCAAGAACCTCTCGCCAGCTTAACATGTTCCACCTCCTATCACTCTTTACTCCAGAGGCCTTACAGCCTCGTGATTCGTCCTCACGGCAACAGAGGGGCTGAGGTCGAGCTTCGATCTTTCCCTGAATCTCGCTCCAAACGGCCGCTGATGGCTGCGAGTCTCGCACCGCAAACTGGAGCGACAGGCGAATGATGCTATCCAGCCGTTCCTTTCCCGCTGCTGCCCCAGCTCCTTCATCGCCGAGAGTTTGTTCTCTCACTCGCTTCAATAAAGACCTCATCTTCTGGTTCCACTCCCTTGGCGCTTTTGTTTCCGAGCATATCGGGGGGGGCTGGGCGAGGGTGATTTGCGCCATCCTCTCCTTGGTCACCCTCACCCCAGTCCTACCCATGAAGAAGGAGGAAATCTTCCTCAACCGCCTTCGTTACCCTTCTCCCAGCTCTGCGTCCTTCCCCTGAATTTCCCCCGCTTGACGCAGACCGCAAGCCTGTGTTATAATTGAAGTGGATAGAACGTAAAGGGGTACGAGGCAGAGCGTGCCTAGCTGGGGAGGGCTGGGCAGTGATGTCTCCCCTGTCCGATCGAACTGTGTCAGCAGCACGGTCGGTTTACGTTTTGTCCACCGCTGAGGCTGGGCGATGCCCAGCCTCTCCGTTTCTTGGCCTCCTACACCGTCAGTGACTCCTCGCCTATCAAGGACTGCAACATATAGATCCCTGCTTCATCCAGATCCAAGTAGTCCAGCACAATCGCCCTCTGGTCCGGCCCCGCCATAGACAAGACCTGACGAGCGGCCCAGTTGGAGGCGATGACGACCGGATGTTTCGGCATCTCCTCAGCCAGGTTTCGCCGATCGGTCACACCGGCGAGGGAATAGTCCAGGCCTTTGATGCCGGCATCATCCAGAGAATGCTGCATCTCGGCAGCGCAGTGCTTGGTCATGCACACCAGCAGCACCGATGTCCCCTTAGCAATCCCGGCGATCTCGATCAGCGCGTCCAGATGCGGCTTCACCAATAGAGCCACCACTTTCTTGTTCGTTTCCCGCAAGAGTTCCTTGAGTTCTTCGATATGAAAGAAGGTAGTGGCTATCACATCGGCCTCCTGAAGCGCTTGCTCAATCTGGGGCGTGGGTCGCTCCAGTTCGCGAAGGACAAGTGGCGTCACCTCCAAATCCATCTCTTGCTGAATCCTGCGGGCCAACGAATTGGCACTCGACCGCTCGCACTCAACGAATATCAGCCGGCGCTTCGCCTGGATATCCCGGCGCTGCTTGGCGCGGGCGTAGGCCATAGAAGCAAAATCGTCGGGATCAACCCCGAGTTCGCTGGCCTCCTCGATAGCACCGTCAATGACCTTCAGCAAGCGGGAGGAGACAGGCTGCCCCGTGGCCGCAGGCCGCTCCACCACCTTGCAACCACCTCCCCTCTTGCACACAATGAGGTCCTCGCGCACCAGTTCCTGGTACGCTTTCAGAACGGTATTGCGATTAATGTTGAGAAAACCAGCTAGCTGCCTGGAAGTGGGCAACTGGGTCCCAGGCTGCAATTCCCCACTCAGGATGAGAAACTTGATCTGCTTCTTCAGTTGGGTATAGACCGGCAGTTGATCATCTGGTTCTATACAAATCTGCATGTGAGCCATAGTCTATTAACCTATTGTCCTAGTTCCCTATGCCAAGTAACATTATAACAGATTTTTTCACCGTTGTCAAGCCCCCGGAGGAAAATTTAAGGTTTCATAGGACGCCGATATGGTCACCTGCCTACCCTTCGACATCTTGCCGCAGAGAACTTGACATTATATAGACCAGTCGTTATAATCACCGCAAGCTAAGGAGGTCTTATGAGCTCAACGCGTGATCAAATCATCGACACTGCCCGCGAGCTGCTGGAGATACAGGGATATCGCGCCACGGGACTAAACCAGATCGTCCAAGAGAGTGGAGCACCCAAAGGCTCCCTATACTACTACTTTCCCGGCGGGAAGGAGGAGTTCTCCACCGAGGCCATCCACAGGGTGGGCCAGGAGATCTCAGAACGGATCACGACCACCCTGGCCTCCGTTGCGGACCCAGGTGAGGCTGTGGAAACGTTCGTCCTCAAACTGGCACACCACGTCGAGGCTTCTAAATTTCTTAAAGGCGGGCCCATCACTACCGTTGCCCTGGAAGCCGTGACTACCAGCGAACGTCTGAACGAGGCTTGCAGAGAGACATATGAACTGTGGCAATCCGCCTTTGCCGAGAAACTTATCCAAAGCGGATTCTCGGAGCAGCGCGTCGCACGCCTGGCAGGATTGATCATCGCCGCTATTGAAGGTGCCATCGTCCTGAGCCGTACCAATCGCAGCATCGCGCCCTTGGAGCGGATCGCCAGCGAGCTCAAGCTCCTCCTGCAAACGACAAGGGAGGGATAGGGGGGCTGATTCTTTGCCTTCTCCCACCGTAGATCAGAACACTGCAAATTAAAGAAGCCTGACCGTTTTGTCCGGTCTACGTATACTGATCCACTTACAGCCTATGCGAGAAGTCTGTAGCCCAGGGCCTTGTGCCCGTAGGAGCCGCCTGCAAGGGGCCACGCCACCAGTTTCCGGATAAGCACTCAGGCGAGAAAGGGGCGTTGCGCAGCAAAAGCCCGGGGAGCACGAGGGGTGTCCCCTCGTGTCCTTCATACGTCTGCATCTTGGGCCAATGCACCCAGTTGCTGCGCAAACCCGAAAGGAGAAAGGATATGGCAATCAAGAAATCGGGATTGAAGCAGTGGGCGAAGGAGAACATGGTGGGCGTGGAGAACTGCCTGTTCCCCTCATTCAGTCCGGACCTGTCGGAGCTCGACGAGGACGGCATCCGCTGGGACGTCCAGCAGAGCATCAGGCACGGCTTCTTCTCCACCCTGTGCGCGGCCGAGACCGGCCTGACCTTTGAGGAGGCCAAGCGCTTTGTGGAGATAGTCGCCGACGAGGCTAGCGACAAGATCCTGGTGTCGGTCACCCTGCTCTTCGACTCATTCGAACAAAACAGAGAGATGCTCCAGCACGCCGAGCAGGTGGGCTGTCACACAGTGCTCTTTGGCTATCCAGCCAACTGGTACGCCAAGTCGGGGGACGAGATCTACCAGGTTACGAAAGAGATGTGCGATTCCACCAACCTGGCGGTAGTGCTCTACCCCACCCCCCAC
>JBFFDV010000103.1:0-8859 GCA_041559215.1 Anaerolineae bacterium
ACGCTGGCTGGCCTGGCTGCGACCATCGTCGATCTCTTCGCGCCTCAGGCTGATCTCAATGTGCGCTTCTTCGCTGCCAGCAACGGGACACTCCTGGCCGCCACTCAGGACATCGGCCCACAGCCCAGCCGAACAGCCCTGATGGAATTGCGCTATCGGAGCCCAACTGTTTTCACTGAACCCAGTAGTGACTTACCCGACCGGCGCTATGCAGCGCAATCAGTCGTCGTCGGTGAGCAAACCATCGGCGTCGTCGAGGTATCCAGGTCTACCTTCGCCAGCGAACGCTTCCTGACCACACTGCGCCAAATCCTGCTGGTTGTTATTCTCATCGCTAGCACAACATCCCTACTGGTCAGCGTACTCCTGGCCCGGCAATTGAGCAGCCCCATCCTCGACATGGAGCAGGCCACCCAGCGGGTCGCAGCCGGCGACTTGGAAGTCCGCTTGCATGACTATCCGCCCAATGAGATAGGGCGTTTGGCCGAGAGCATCAACCGTATGACAGAACAATTGAATGCTCTAGAGGCCGCCCGAGCGCGGTTCATCAGCGAGATCTCTCATGACTTGCGCACTCCGCTGACAGCCATCAAAGGTTTGCTGGTCAACTTGATAGATCAGTCGGGGCCGGATGAGCAATCCTCCCTAGAGACCGCCGAACGCGAGACCGATCGTCTCATTCGTCTGGTCAACCAACTCCTGGACTTTTCGCGCTGGCAGGACGGGAGGCTGAAACTGAACCGGGGTCCAGTCGAGGTAGGCGCCATCGCCCGTACCGCAGTTACTCTGAACGAGGGGCAAGTCCGTCATCGCAACATCACCTTGAACAGCGATATCCCCCTGAACCTGCCGCGCCTCTCCGCCGATCCTGACCGCCTGCAGCAGGTAATCCTCAATCTGCTGGACAACGCTATCAAATTCACGCCGAATGGGGGACAGGTGACGTTGGCCGTGACGCGGCGAGAGGGAGAGATCGAAGTCAGCGTGCAGGATACAGGTCGGGGGATGAACGACGAGGAGCGAGAAAAAGCCTTTGAGGCATATTACCGGGGTCAAGGAGGTGGAGCAGGCCTCGGGCTGACCATCGCCAAGGCCATCGTGGAGGCACATGACGGTCGGATGGGCATCGAGAGCAAGTTGGGCCAGGGCAGCCGTGTGTGGTTCACCCTTCCCTCATGAGGGAACGGCACGGTTTGTAATGATTGTTCATATCTCTATAATAGTCCTGTAACCGATCGACAACATTTCTGTGCTATACTGGAGTCACTACTTGGCGGCATCGTGCTTTGACCGCTGTGGTCGGAAGACCTGCTGCGACATTGACTCTAGAAAGGAGCGACAGATGAAGAAGAGATGGTTTATTGTGTTGAGCGTGTTGGTGGTGGTCTCCTTGCTTCTTGGCGGCTGCCAGACTCAGCCCACCGCCGAGGAGATCGTGGCCAAGATGCGAGAGGTCGAGGCCAGCACGGACGATGCTCACGGTGTAGTGGAGTTCAGCTTACATGATCTAGGGACGGACCAAGACATGGTCGTCGAGGTGTGGGAGAAAAAGCCTAACAAGATCCGGATGCAATTGCTAGAATCGAGCGACTCCGAATTTGTAGGGGCCACCATCGTGAGCGACGGGAGCCAGGTCTGGATGTACTTCCCTGGGGAGAACAGGGTTGTGGTGGGCGAGGTGGGCCCGGATGAGCCATCCAGCCCCCGCTACATGATCCAGCACATGGACGAGATAATCCAACGGGTGCTGGATGCCAGCGAGGTGCAATTGCTGGGCGAAGAGGAGGTAGCTGGTACGGCCACATACAAGCTGGAATTCACCCCCAAACAGAGCGAGGAGGCGGTCCTGCCCCCCGGTAGCAAGGCCACTCTGTGGGTGGATCAAGAGCGCTGGGTCGCGTTGCAGGCTCACTTCAGCGGCGGCGCCGTGGGTGAGGGTTGGATGCGCGTCCGCTCGTTCGAGCTGAACACGGGGCTGGCCGACGACCGTTTCCAGTTCGAAATACCCGAGGGCGCGGAAGTTGCCAGCGTGGAGAGTAAGAGGCCTGTATACCTCACTCTGGAGGAGGCTCTGGCCCAGGCCGATTTCCTGCTTGTTCCCTCCTATGTACCAGAAGGCGCGACCCTGATTGAAGTGTTCGCCGTGGACGAGGCCTATGTCCTCCGCTACGACCATGCTACGACTTCGTTCACCGTCGTACAGGGCGAGTGGCCGGATGAGAGGGAGATCCCCCTTGGGCGAACGACCGAGGTCACCGTCCGTGGTCAGACAGCCACGCTGATCAGCGACGAAGTCCTGGGCACCAGTTTTCTTGCCTGGACTGAGGAGGGGATGACAATAGTCATCGCTGGACACATCAGCCAGGACGAAATTCTGCAAGTTGCCGAGTCACTACAGTAACTCGATTCGACCCGGATGAACGCTGGGAATGCATTTTCCCAGCGTTCGTCTGTGCCTGTCGGTATTTTGTGGAGAAACTAGTGGACAACGTAGTACGCACGGTGGGACTGACCCGCCGCTACAAGATGGGAGATACCTTCGTGGATGCGCTGCGAGGCGTGGATTTGACCATCGCCCCTGGCGAGTTCGTGGCCCTCGTGGGCCCTTCGGGCTCTGGCAAGTCTACCGTGCTCAACCTGATCGGGGGACTGGACCGACCCACAAGCGGCCAGGTGTGGATTAATGATACGGAGTTGAGCGCTAGCAACGAGCGAACCCTGACGCGGCATCGTCGCCAGCATGTGGGCTTCGTCTTCCAGACCTTCAACCTGCTGCCCCGTCTGACGGCCGAGGAGAACGTGGCCCTGCCCCTGATGTTCAGCGGGGTGCCACAGAAGACGCGCCAGGAGCGGGCACGAGTACTTCTTGAACGTGTGGGCCTTGGGCAACGTCTGAACCACCGCCCCACCCAACTCAGCGGCGGCGAACAGCAAAGAGTGGCAATCGCCCGCGCCTTGGTGGGCGAACCGGCTCTGCTCCTGGCCGATGAGCCAACCGGCAATCTGGATACCGTCATCGGCACGGAGATCATGGCTCTGTTGAAGGAGCTAAATGCAGAGCGAGGATTGACCCTATTGGTGGTCACGCACGATCCAGAGGTGGCCGCCTTCTCCGACCGTGTGGTGAAGCTGCGCGATGGGCAGGTGGAACCATGACTCTAAGGGATCTGGCGAGAACATCTTTCGGCAATTTGGGCCGTCATCCGGTACGCACCATCCTTAGCGCCATCGGTGTCACAGTGGGCATTCTGACCATCGTGACCATGCTCTCCCTCGGCGTCGGCGTGCAACAGGAGATAGTCCAGCAGTTCAAGGGTGCGGGCCTGGAGACGGTGAACGTGAGCCCGGTCACCGAGGAGCGCTCCCCGTATACCCCGTTCGCGGAGCCCAGGCGGATGGTAATCATCACCCCATCCCTGGTCGAGGAAATAAGAGCGCGGGACGATGTGGTGGAGGTACGCCCCCGTGTGAACGTACCGTGGGGCTCGCGAGTCTTCCTGGAGATTGGCGGAGAGAGACTATCGGTGCGGGTAACAGGACCTGACACCATCTGGGGTATGAATGATCCCTTCACAGCCCCTCCTGAGATGCTAGCTGGAGAGGAGCTGAACAACGACGGCCAAGGGGAGATCGTCATCACCACGACAGCACTGGAGGCGCTGGGATACGAAGATCAGGCCGGGTTCGAGAGCATGCTCGGGCAGGAGGTTTCGCTGCTGCTCGAGGCGCCACGGGGCGATACACAGGCTTTCCCCTTCCGTGTGGTAGGGATCATGGAGGGCAGCCAGTATTTCGGGGCACTGATCGGCTTGGCCGACTCGCTGGCCTTGAAGGCCTGGTGGTACAACGACCCTGACATATTGGAGCATGAGGGCTATGACTTGCTGACGATCAAGGCCGCTTCCCTGAACGATGCCACCCAGATAGTCGAGCAACTCCAGGAGCGGGGCTTCGAGGTTCAGTCGCTGAGGACGATATTGGACATGATCAACAGGGCCATGGTCGTATTGCAGACGATGCTGGGCTCGGTGGGTGGGCTGGCTCTGTTCGTCGCTTCCATAGGCATCGCCAACACGATGGTCATGGCCGTCTACGAGCGCACCAGGGAGATCGGTATTCTGAAGGCCATCGGTGCATCACCCGGCGACATACGCGCCCTGTTCATGGCAGAGGCGGCGTTCATCGGCTTGGTGGGCGGGATCGTGGGCACCATCGGCGGCTGGCTGTTGGGGTTGGGCCTCAACAGACTTATTCTGGCCATTCTCCGCTGGCAAGAGGCCCCCATAGAAGGCACGTTCTTCGTGGTCACGGGCTGGCTAGTGTTTCTAGCCTTGGTGTTCGCCACGGTAGTAGGGCTACTCGCTGGGCTGTATCCAGCGGCACGAGCGGCGAGGCTCGACCCGCTAGAGGCCTTGAGGTATGAGTAACAAGCCCTGGAACCACCTCGCGTCTGCAAACTGCATAACCCGCGCTTCGGCATTCTAGCGCACATTTTGCCCTAGATTCTGCTGGCGCGCATCACTGCTTCGCCAGGGCAGCACGCCAAGAACTGAACTACTCTTTGCCGCCCCTCGCAGTGGCTATTGTTTCAAACCTCAGCGGGTGAATCCCGGAATCGGTCCCAACCTAACGGCTCTATTGCTTTCTGACCCCACCTACGATACAATCCCGATTACCACGCCAATTACTATCCCACCGCTTCACCGGTCGGGTCTGTGTCGAGTGTGGTTGAGGGGACTCAAAGTCGAACTGGAATGATCATAGAGAATAGCTGATAGACAACCAGGAAGAGAACGGCCTGTGGAAAGCGGGTTACATGAGCGGAGGGGACAAAGACATTCATCTGTGGACGACCTTGGCGGTTTGTCGTGTGCTCCAAAGGTTCTACAGATGATTGGAAAAGAGAAGCGCGGCCTGCCCCGCAGGGACGAGGGCAAGGGTGATGTGCACATCACCCCGATGATAATATGCGCAGTACTGCGCATATCGGCAAGTCATATTACATGTTCCTTGAATTGGAAGTACTACAAAACGAGGGGAGAATAGAATGGCACAGGCGAAAAATGGTGACATCGTTAAGGTTCACTACACGGGCAAACTGAAGGATGGCACAGTATTTGACACTTCCATTGACCGCGACCCTCTGCAATTCACCATAGGTGAGGGCGAGATAATCCCAGGCTTTGAAGAAGCCATAATCGGGATGAGTCCGGGCGAATCGAGAATCGCTGAAGTCCCGGCGGACAAAGCGTATGGCCCTCACTATGAGGAAATGGTACTAGAGGTAGATCGAGACGAATTTCCGGAGCACTTGGAACCAGAGGTCGGTCAGCAGTTACAGGTCCGTCCAGCAGATGGTCGAGCAATCCCAGTCCTGGTGACTGATGTCTCAGAATCGAGCGTGACGCTAGATGCCAACCATCCTTTGGCTAGGGAAGACCTGACTTTCGATATCCTGCTCGTAGAGATCGTCTAACCGTTTCCTTCGTGGTGGCATGCTATCAGGCTTTGCCGGATAAGGCGTGAGCGATAAAGAAGGTGGCGGCATGAGCCCCATGGAGTACTTCAGAAAACACCGGCCTTGCGGCTTCGGCAACCGCGCGAACGTTGGACGAGGATGCCCTAGACTCACCAAAGTGGCAGAGGTATAGAAACATATGCCGGGAAACATGAGCAAGCCAGGCGCATCATCGGTCGAAGTCGTCTCCCTCGCCAGTTCACTGCAACCTTTGAAGGATGACTTCAACAGGGACAAGGACAAACTGCGTTTTCTTGCCTTGCTATCGCCGACGTGACCCGAATGTGTACAAGGTGCCCGGGCGGTACGAAGAGCGATCATCGAGAGTTTCCCAGAAGCCGACATCAGCGTCAGCATCGTCTGGATCAACATGCTGGAGGAGGACACAGAGGAAACGGCTCAGGAGTCGGCTCTCATCCTCGAAGACTCTCGGGTGCGCCACTTCCACGATCCTGAGAGGCGGGCCGGAAAGGCCATTGCCCAGAGTCTCGGCGGTCAGGGCGGAATCGCCTGGGATATCTACCTGTTCTTCGCGAAGGGGAGCGAATGGGTAGACGATCCACCAAGGCCAATAGAGTGGATGCATCAATGCAGCGGTACCTGGGCTGATCCTGCGCGTTTTCGTTTTGGCGATGACCTAATTGAGGGACTCCGTCGGGCGATGAAAGATGCTTACACTGATAAGTGATACGAGATAATCCCAGAATGGCACCTGAAGAAAGGCCATAGCCATGGCTTCGGTGGCCAAATATGGTGAAGACATATTCGTAGAAGTAGAAAAATACAGAATCCACTATGTTGAGTTCGGCGCAGGGGATCCTGTGATTCTGATTCCGGGCTCGTTTAGCACATACCGAGCATTCAACAGAATCATCCCTTTACTCTCCGATCATTACCGCCTCTTGGCCCTGGACTATGTGGGAACAGGGGATTCTGATAAGCCCAAGGAGGGCTTCGGATATACTATCGAAGAGCAAGCTGATCTAATTGCAGAGATGATCGACAAACTGGAATTGGGCAGAGCCCACTTGGTCGGGGCCTCATATGGAGGGGCGATCGCCCTGAATCTCGCAGCGCGGTATCCCGATCTTGTCGATAAAGTGGTTAGCATAGAGGGAGGGGTGGTTAGACCTGAAGAGTTGCCCGGGGATCCAATGGAGTTCCTTCTTAGATACCCGATAATTGGGGACCTTTTCATCGGTATCGTGAGGACGGGTCTATTGAATCCGATGCTCCTGAGGCTTGTGGCGGGTAAGTGGTACCCCCAGATGGCATCCGATGATAGAAAGGAGATGTTGGAGCAATTGTCCCATAATGCCAAGAGTGCCTCTCGCATCCCCTGGCACAGAGTAAGCATGGCGAGCAGAACCTCTACAAACTTCGAGGAAGAGGCTAAGTCCATAGGAACGCCTGTTCTCTATCTGTACGGGGAAGAATCGGATTTCAGGGAGATCCTAGTTGATAGGAATATCAAGTTCTTGGAAACCCATCTGCCAAATGCTCGGATAGTGGGGCTGGAAGGTGGAATCCACGATTTAGCGCTTCAGAAGCCAAGAGAAGTAGCAGGTTTGATCTTGGATTTCTTTGGTGAAGATTAAGGGCAACAGGCTCGGTAACAAGGCTGCCCACACATGCGACTAAGAGGCTGTTTCGCGTAAGACGGGCTTCGCACCCTCGTCTTTAGGTGCACCAAATATTCGCACTTCTGTGCTCCGGACCCCAGATGTGATTTCTCAGGGTCTACTGGGAGGTGTAACAAAGAAGAAAGGAGAACAACGAGTGACTGAGGACATCTATCGCAGACTGGCCCAACGGCTGGACGACATCCCCAATGGCTTCCCGGCCACCGAGAGCGGCGTGGAGCTGCGCCTGCTGGCCAAGATCTTCACCCCAGAGGAGGCGGCGCTGGCCTCTGTGATGCGCCTGACCGCCGAACCAGGCGTCGACATCGCCGCCCGGGTAGGTGTGGACCCCGACACGGCCTATCGCACGCTCAAGAGGATGGCCCGCAAGGGGCAGATCCTCGCCAAGAAGGGTGAAGGCCAACTCGTCTTCGGACTGATCCCCTTCGTCGTCGGCATCTACGAGGAGCAGTTACCTCGCCTGGATGCGGAACTGGCCACGTTGTTCGAGCAGTACTACCAGGAGACGGGGGGCGGCGGCGGTCTCATCCAGAATGTGCCCCCTGGTCACCGCGTCATCCCTGTCGAGGAGTCCATCCCTTTCGCCCCAGAGATCTTTCCCTATGAGCGGGCCGCCGAGATAGTGGAATCGGCCAAGTCGTGGGGGGTGCGCGAGTGCATCTGCCGCGCTCAGCAGCGGCTCGTCGGCAAAGGCTGCGACCATTCGACCGAGAATTGCATCATCTTCGCCTCGGTCGAGGGCGCGTTCGACCATAGCGATGTGACCCGCGCCATCACCAAAGAGGAGGCGTTGCGTATCCTTCGCGAGGTCGAGGAAGAGGGGTTGGTTCACTCCACCGGCAACTACCGTGAGCACAACTTCTACATCTGCAACTGCTGCACCTGCTGCTGCGGCTTCATGCGAGCCGTGGCCGAGTTCGGCATTCCTACCGCCATCGCCCGCTCCGACTTCCATGCCATCGTGGACGAGGAGGAGTGCATCGCCTGCGGCGATTGCGTGGAACGCTGCCAGTTCGAAGCACTCTCCGTGCCTGACGAGCTCTGCGTCGTGGACTATACTCGCTGCGTGGGCTGCGGCCTGTGTGCCGTAGTCTGTCCCACCGACGCGCTGCACCTCGAGCGGCGACCAGAGGGCGAGGTCCCCCAGCCGCCCGCCGATATCAAGGAGTGGATGGCCCAGCGCGCCCAGGAGCGTGGCATCTCGATGTCCGACATTCTATAGTGGAGCCAGAACCCGGTAAGATAACGGAGACTGGGTGTCTGCAGATTCTTACAGCTTTGCCTTATTCTCCCAAAGTAGAAATATTACAATTGCTCCCAATTCAACACAAGCAAAGTGCCTCTCGTTTGATGCAAAACAGGACCGTGGCCAAGGTGCAGCCTGGGCACCTCGGTGCAGTGTCGTGTAGCACAGGAGCCCGTCTGTGGCAACCAGGCGGGCTCTCTTTTTTGATGTTAGGACGAAGGTTATCCCCATCGCGCGGGGGCGAGAGCGACGGGCGATAGCTGGAATGCCTGTATCGCACTCCAGATGAGTGATATACGCAGTACCGCATGTACTAACAAGTCGCGCGAAATCATCTCTTCTGAGACAGAAGGCCAAGCTGCTTTGGCAAGATTCGCTATCTCTATCTGATCTGGTTGAGGGAACACCATGACCAGCAACGAAAGAATGGAGGTGCTACAATGGCTCAGTTC
>JBFFDV010000104.1:0-8823 GCA_041559215.1 Anaerolineae bacterium
TCCGCCTCATACCGACAGTTGAGGCCGATTAGGGGTCTTTTGTTTACCATCGCTTACCTCGCCGTCATTCTAACCGCCCTAGTTCGAAATTGCAATCGCTTGCCACGGTCGGGCGTGCGCAGCACTCAGATGCAGGCGTCAAGATGTAGGGGGAATGAAGGACACGAGAGGGCACCCCTCGTGCTCCCCGGGCTTTTGCTCCGCAACGCCGTTGTCATAGGCTAGTGATTGCGATATAATAGCGTCTGGCCATTCCGTACACTTTTTCCATGACGGCTGGAAGGTGGAGGACTGTACATTATGGCAGCCGTCAGAATCGTGATTGGCCACAACGGCGAGGTGGAGCGATGTTTTTTCCAGTCTTTCCGATTTACATTGAAGCACTGATCCCATTGTACAGGTATGCACCACTCATCTGGATGAGTGGAGTGGTTTGCCTGTGGGTGACTCGCTACACTCATCAACTCGGAGAACGATGGGGCTCAGCGTTCTACGTGCTTTCGGCAGTCGTTCGCCCTCTTGGTATCCTGCTGATCGGCATTGGTTGGTTGACACTATACGCTCCGAATCCTGGCTATGCGGTGCCAAGCATGCCAAGAATGGGTTGGCTGCCGAGAGGCAGCTGGACTGATGTCTTATGTTGGCTGGCCATGGGCATCTTTTTTGTTCTGGGGATATGGGCTGTTGCCACGTTAGGGGTACGGCGTTCATTCCTATTTCGCCGTTTAGATGATCGCTTGATCACTCATGGTCCCTACGCTCTTGTACGCCATCCCCAATTCCTGTCGGCGATAGGAATCACATTCTTCGGAATCCGGCTATTCAGTCCAGCCGCATTCCCCACCCTTGCATCTGGGGCCTACTACCACTCGTTGGATGCCAACTGGGCATTATTTACGGTTGCCCTTTGGCTGCTTTCCATCCTGGAAGACCTCGAACTGGCCGCTCACTTCGGTGGAGAGTACAAGGAATATGCACGACGGGTGACCCGCGTGTTTCCGACCTGAGGGGCGCGGCAGTGCACAAATAGCGATACTATCGCAAGACTTGACTAAGCTGACGCGCTAAGGAAAGATGCTAGTTGTGATACCCGTTTTGGTTTTGATCGCTGTTGTATTCGCTGTCATCTTTGTTGGATTGATTGCGCTGCGGTGGTCAACGGAGTTGATAAAGTCTCCTGACCCTGACAGGCGGAGCAGCCCAGCCGACTATGGCTTGCCCTTCACTGAGGTTCTCTTCCCCAGCCGCGATGGCCTAACCTTGCATAGCTGGTTCATACCCGCCCAAGGCCTAGGCGCCTTCTCCCTGGAGGATGAGGATTGGGCGACGGGGAGCAAGGGCACTGTCGTTTTCGGCCATGGCCGCTTCGGCAGCAAAGATCCAGATTTGAAGTATGCGCCTTTCTTCCGGGAGGCCGGCTACAACAGCTTCCTTTTCGACTTCCGGGGCCACGGCCGCAGCGAGGGCGACTACACCTCCTTCGGCTTTCATGAGCGGAAGGACCTATTGGGAGCGATAGATTTCCTTCGCAGCAAGGGCATCTCCTCGGTGGGAGTGATAGGCTTCTCGCTCGGAGCCGTGGTGGGGATCGGCACCGCGGCCATATGCGAGGAGATCAAGGCTGTGATCTCCGATGGCGCTTTCGTGGAACTGAGGGGCACACTGGCCAGGGGAGCACGGGAGCGGGGCTTTCCCCAGTGGTTGATACGCTGGCTGGGCCCACTTATCCTCTGGCTGGCTGGGCGGCGGGTGGGCGGTGATCTCGAGGACATCGATCCCCTCCGCTGGGTGGACAGGATAGCCCCGCGAGCCTTGTTCATCATCCACGGTGGACGGGATCCCTATGTCTCCACCGACGATGTGCGACGTCTTTATGAGAGGGCAGGGGAGCCTAAGGAGTTGTGGATCGTGCCTGAGGCGGGACACCGCCGGGTGGATGAGATTTACCCCGAGGAATATCAAAAGCGAGTTTTGGGCTTCTTCGATCGTTATCTGGCAAACATATCCGAGGAGGACAGGAGATGAGACGGCTGTTACCCTTAGTCTTGGTGGCATTACTAATGTCTTCGTGCGGGAGCCCTGTACCGACAACCCTCCCCGCCCCTGAGGATGCTCAGGCATATATGGAGCGGGGAAATTCCCTCAGCGAGGGAGGCAATTATCTGGAAGCTGTTGACCATTTCAGCGCGGCTATAGACTTGGAACCAGACAACTCTGAAGCCTACTTTCTGCGCGGGCGGGCCCATTACGACTATGCCTCTCAGGTGATTATCGGGGAGACAGGACAGGGGCCGGAGAGCGTTCCCTTCCTGCCCGAGGAGGCGGTTCAGCATCTGGAACTGGCCGTAGCTGACTACGGCAAGGCCATTGAACTGGATCCTCAATATGCCAAGGCTTATAACAATCGAGGTAACGCCTACGCCACCTTGGGCGAGGAGGAGAGTGCCCTGGAAGATTACAGTAAGGCCCTGGAACTCGATCGCAACCTGCACCTGGTCTACTTCAACCGGGGGTTGCTCCACTATCGAGTGGGGGACCACGAGCAGGCCATAGCCGATCTGGAGATGTACCTGCAGTTGGTGCCCGACGCCGAGGATCGCGGGCAGGTGGAGGACTTCATCGAGCAGTTGCGGGGAGAAAGCGGCTCACCGCCGTGAACCCAGGGCTATTCGCTGCCAAAATAGCGAAGCGCCAGCATTAGTCGCTCTTCTAGAGGCATCTCTTCCTCGGGCAAGGAAGCTACCACTTCTCTGGCTTCAGCCAGGCTGTAGCCCAGAGAAGTAAGGGCGGCGATAACGTCCGTATCCGCCGGACTCAGAGGGGCTGCGGGGACGAGTTCCTCGACTTCCAGTTTCCCCTTCAGGTCTAGCACAATTCGTTGAGCCGTTTTCTTACCGATGCCTGGCATCTGGACCAGGTACTGGGTGTCGCCCCTGGCAACGGCCGAGCGCAGTGAGTCCACGGAGGCCGCCGAAAGGATGCCCAGCGCCACCTTAGGCCCGATGCCAGATACGCCCAGCAACACCTCGAAGAAACCGAGTTCTTCCTCAGTCTCGAAGCCATAGAGGGACATCTCGTTTTCCCGGAGATGCAGGTGGGTGAAGAGTTGCACTTCCCGGCCGGGCTTCCCACTGCGGGCCAGGAGGGGGATGGGCACATGGACCTTGAAGCCGATGCCTCCCGTCTCCACCACGATGAAATTCTCGCCTCTGGCCGTGACTATTCCTTGAAGAGTACCTATCACGCGTCCTCTGATCTTAAGGTGATTCTCATGCTTGACCGACTTAAAGGCGTGCTCGCACAGTTGCGGTCCCTCGCTGCGTGGATGCCGCCGAAAGCGGCCGGCGCGACATATTACATTAGGCTCCCCTCGGCCGGGACAAGGGACTCGTGCTTATTCCTCGCTTTGGCCCAATACGGCGACCGCGAGAGCAGCCAGTCCGATCCCGAGGAGTAGAACATTGGTTTGAATGGGCACAGTGCCCAGGATGCTGAGCACCACAACCGCAACGCCCATGGCGACCGCCACCGCCTTCAGCACAAGTTGAACGAGTGACTGTGTCTCTCTCATCTTCTCAATCCTCCTTTGTGAAGTGTGCTTCTCAGAGCACCTAGGGCTCAGCCAGCGCCCCCCCAGCTAGCTCATCATAACAGGCTCTTCAGCCACAGCGCGTTCATAAATGAGTATGCCAATGTTTACAAGCGCAAGCACGATGAAACCGGCCAAGCCAGTGACCCCAACGGTCAAGTCGTTGCCACCTTTGACTACCAAGAGAGCCAGTCCCGCGGTGCCATTAAGCGAACCATGAATGATGGCCGCAGCGATGACAGACTTAGCTCTGAGTCTGACATAACTGAAAATGGGCGAGAGCAACAAGGTCCAAACTATCATCATAAGCACGCCCCCTCGTGGGTTCTGAGGGTAGTTGTAGCCCTGGATAATAATCGGCGCGTGCCATACGCCCCAGATAAGGCCGATAGCCGCTGATGACTTCCAGAAACCCAGGTAACCAAACTCTCTTTGGAGCAGTCCTCTCCAGCCCAGCTCCTCGCCGAAAGCGGCAAGGGCGTTGATGGTGACCCCGGCGATGAGACCCTGTACTAGGCTGAGCCAAATGGGATGGATAGGAAGGGCGGCCGCTTGGCTTTTAAGTAGCTCCATTTGCTCCAGTGTAAGTACATCCTTGAATCTCTCAAACATTCCTGCCATGTCTGGAGAGTACTCGACCCCAGGGAGAACCACACTGACCCCAATAGTAGCAAAAGCTATGATCGGTGGCAGTAGCCAGGCTACCAGAAACCAGCGATTCAACTTGAAAGAGATGCCTAGCGGCTTTCTTACGGCTTCTCTGTAGATGACCTTTTGCACAATGATGGCTATGGACATTGGAATGAACATATAAACAAGCAGCACGACAAAGGCACCCGGTGAATTCAACCTGCCCCCAAGAGCGTAGAACCCAGCTGCCAGAAGCCAGCTAAAGAAAAAGGTCAGGGCGACAAATAGCAGAGCTTTCTTGATGTTCCTATTCATGGCGATACCTGGATCTAGCTAAGCCTTGGGCGAAGACAGGTCCAATGCGAGGCCCAAAAGCACCAACGATTCTACCACAGTCCGCAGGCGGTTTCAAACTCAGTGGGGCCCTCTCTCTTGCCCCTAGATCCCTAGAACCAAAAGCGCCCCTCTTGAACTGTCGAGCAAGTACAGCCGCTCATTCGCCGCATACACGGTCAGGCCGAAGTTGTACGTAACGGCCTCGATAGGTATTGCATCAACCAGGGCATGGGACTCTGTGTCAACGACCAGTACCTCGGATCTATCAGCCACGTAAAGACGGTCTCTCTTCTCATCAATAGCCAAAGCGTGGGCGCCATCCAAAGGTCGATCCCAGCCCCCAGCGAGCATAGCCACCACTTCTTCCCGGCTACCGTCAACGACGGCGATCCCTCGTCTCCTCGCGGATACGAGATATACCACGTACACTCGACCCGCCCTTCCGTCAACGGCCATGCCAAGCAGGGGCCCCTGCGCAATCCTGATCATAGAGATGAGCTCGAGGTTCGTTCTTTCAATGACCGACACCGTGCCGTCGCCCGCGTTGGCCACATATATGCGATTGTGCACAGAATCAATGCCCACGGCGTCCGGATATGAGCCAACGGTGACCTTGCCCACGACTTCATTAGTCTCTCCATCAATTACCATCAAGCAATCCGTGCCGCTGTCGCTGACGTAGACTCGGTTGGCTACCTCATCAACTGCCAAACCATAGGGCCTAGCCAGACCATCGACTATATCTGTCAAATGGTAGCTGGTCCCGTCTATCACGGATACGGTGCCTTCACCACTATTGGCCACATAGACGAGACCTGTAGCAGGATTGACGGCCACACCTCGCGGTTCAAGGCCGACGTGAACAGTAGAGAGAGCACGATTATCCAAAGTGTCTATCCCCACCAAGCTGCCATCGGCTAAGGTTACGTATGCTCTCTGTGTCAAAGGATCAAGGGTTATGCCCTGCGGGCTTGAGCCCAAGTCGATGCTGGTCAAAAGAGTCAGCCCCTCCCAAGGTCGCTCGGGCGAAACTAGAGGCACGATCAGACCCAGACGCGGCACGGGTTTGGACAGTGAAGCAGGTAGCTCACTTAAGAGTTCCTCCGTCTCATCTTCAAGGCCAGTGGTAACACCATGAGAGGCTGCGGTCGCCGGATAACCGCCCTGCCTAGCAACCAGTGGCAGATACTGCTGTGGAACGACAACTGTGACCGGCGCCACCCCAGTCAACGGGGAAATCGTGGTATTATCAGCCGTGGCAGACACGTCGCTGTAGTAAGTACCGGCAGCACTAGCAACCTGTGCGTGAAAGGTGATGGTCAAATCCGCCGGTCTAAGAGTTGGGCCGGGCTTAGGAAGCTCTTTGACCATATTGAACTGCTTATGAGGAATGTCTGTAGTCGGATAGAGCCAATCCCAGTGCGGTGTGCCAGGGTGGTAGGGGTCAACCAATTCAAAAGGGGTGACCCCTACCACTTCCGGCCATGAAAGCCAATAGTCCCGGAATGCCCTCTTTATGTAGGCGGCCCGGTTTCCCTCATTGATTCTTGGATAACCTTCGAAGCCGTAGGTATTGTCCCCCAATGCGTAGCCCGTCTCCGTCAGCATGACCTTAACCCCAGTACGGCCGCCGTAGCTGCGCAGAGCGTCTAGCTCTAGCAGGTAGGCATCAATCGTTAAGTCTTGATAGCGAGCGGTGCCATCGTGAATGTTGTACTCTGGTGGATGGTTAAGCGGATAAGGATGGCTAGCCCAGACGTCAAAGGCTTCCATCGCTCCATCCACAGTAGCCATCGCGGCTATGAAAGCCAGGTTATTGTAGTTGCCTCCCGGAGCCAGGGCCCCGTTGAGGATGACGATGCGGGGATCGTCGAGTTCCCTGATCGCTGCAGCCACATCCACCATAAGATGCGCATATTCGTAGGGGTTGGCCGGACCCCAAGGTCCGGCCTGACCACTCCACTCCACATCCAGGTTAGGCTCGTTCCATATCTCGACATACAGTCTGTGCCCCTCCCGACGCGGCAGACTCTCTACCACCCGCTTGTAGGCCTGAGCGACGGAGGTATAATCTCCAGGACCATCCGCCTGCGGTTTCAGCCAGCGGTCCCCCGCCCACTCCCCCTGGATACGCACGATGGGCACGAGGTTGCGGTCGTAGGCGCCGCTTAGGAAGTACACCCAACAGGACTTGGGGCCTGTAGTGGAGGTAGTTACGGGGTAGAGAAGTTGCTTTACATGCCCACCTGCGCCGACCACTTCCAAAGCCTTGTCCAACTGGAAGTCAATATAGTAGTCCTCGTCGCACAAATCCTGAAAGAAAGTGTGAATCCCATAAGGGTTCTCAAGGACGTCGACAGCCCCGGGCATGTTGAACGGCCCCCAGGTGACACGTTGACCATCCAAGAGGGGATCGGCTGAGGAAACGAGTTGGCCATTTTCCTTGACCTCAGTAGATCCCGGCTGATAGGTGAACCCTAGCGGCAAGGTGTGAGTGATCACTAGGTTCACCGTCTGGGTGTAGCCCGAGTTGGTCACTTTGACGGTGTAGCCTACAGACTCACCTGTCTTGACAACTCTCTCTGCGTCAGCGGCCAGACTAATCTCAGGGTCCGAGGCCACAGTGGGAACCGCCCATCGAAAACATACGAGGGCGAACGCCACTACCAGACCTTGGAGCGCAAAAGTGGCTAGTCTCCTTTGAGTCAACCTTCCCCCTTCGAGACACCTGAAAGCACCTTCACCTACTTTTGTCGGTGCCGGCGCAGGTCTTAGCTCTCCATGCTCTCCTCTTGGGCCAGCAGGAGGCTCAGTTCATCCTCCAACTCCTCCAGTTCCAACAGCATTGCGGGAGGGATCGAATGACGGGGCAGGCGTGCCCGCAGCTCAGCGATTTCCTCCTCCAGTTGTCGTATCCGATCTTTTCGTCCGTTCATGGTGGCGTTGTACAGCAAAAGCGCGAGGGCCACGAGGGGTGCCCCTGCGATCCTTCGACTATGCGTAGCACAAGCTCCGCTCAGGGCAGGCCCCTCATATTCATTCCTCCATACATATCGGCGCTGGTGTCCAATCGCTGGGCAAGTCCTATGGTGGTCAAGATTTGACAAGAAGGGCGATTTTTGGTTATAATTATGGTGAATACCCCCTAGGGGTATATCATATCACGGACGCAAAAAGCTGTCAAGGACAGGCTTATCTCATGCAGAGCGGAGCGAACATTCAGATAGATCAGGGGCTGTGTCGAGCCTGCAAGGAATGCCTGGCGCGCAAGGTTTGCAGGGGTAAGGCTATCGTGCAGGTGGATCCAGGCGCATCACCCCTCATTGATCTCGCTCACTGCTTTGATTGCCGCCTGTGCATGCCTGCCTGCCCCTTTGGCGCCATCTCGGCCCAGCATGCCAGCGTCCCGACCTAGAATAGAAGGAGGTCAAGAGTTCATGCCCATTTATGAGTATCGTTGTGAGGATTGCGGTGAGAAGTTTGAAAAACTTGTGCGTGCCAATGCTGACGAGATTGAGCTGATCTGCCCCAACTGTGACAGCAAGCACACAAAGAAACTCTTCTCCGTCTTTGGAACCAGTGGCTTTAGCACCACACCTAACTTCACCTCGGCACGAGAAGAGTCGTGCCAACCCTCTGGCTGAGGCATCTGAGTGTGGAGGGCCGTGAGCCCTCGCTCAGATCCCGTCAAGGAAAGGAAAGATGCAAGGAATCTCACCTTCAGCCAGGCAAGATGTCCGAAATAGACTAAGCAGGATAGAGGGACAAGCCAGAGGCGTGCAGCGTATGCTGGACGAGGACCGAAGCTGCCAGGAGATACTACAGCAGTTGATGGCTATCCGTTCCGCTGTCCATCAGGCCAGCTTGATCCTGGTCCGCAACCACGCTCTAGAGTGCCTCCGCCATCCTGATGAATCCATGTCCACGGAGGAGATCGTCAATAGTGTAATCGGGGTTCTTGCTAACATCCCCTACTGATAGCCTACGCCTTCACCACCGGCAAAGTATGGAGCGCATGAGGCACAACGAGTATGTCCGCTTCTCGGCCGTGTTTCTCCTCCGCGAAGGCCAAGGCCTCTCCCATATCTGCGGCCGGGATCATTTTCATCTCCCTCACCAGCTGGGGATACTCTGATCCCACAATGATTACCTCACATTCCTGCAGAACTTTTGCCATGACGAAAGCTCTTTGCCCTCCTGCCGGATAGCCATGCCTGCGGGCATCTTCCAATATCTCCGCTGCGTCCTTCGCCCACTTCATGATCTCA
>JBFFDV010000105.1:0-8820 GCA_041559215.1 Anaerolineae bacterium
GCAGGGCGAGACCTTCCTTCACTGTCATATTATCTTGGCCGATGAGGAGGGCCGCTGCTTTGGCGGCCATCTGCTGGAGGGAAATGTGGCTTTTGTCTGCGAGTTCGCCGTCACCGCCCTAGAAGGCACGGCTCCCAAAAGGACCCGTGATGATGCCACGGGACTGATGCTCTGGTAGGATTGGCCGGGATGAGGTTCAGTGGTGGCTTGCCAACAAGTGGCGATTCGAACACTACCTGCTCTATTCGCTGGTCTCAGCCTCTGACTACGAACATGAGGCCACTACCACGCGTGTGAGGGTGACGCGGTAGTAGCTGTCGCTGTTTTGCGCTTCTCTCGGTCACAAAGTGGTGAAGGCTGGCTCATCTGCTCCTGGACTAGAATCCTTCCAATTGGGCATGATGGCATAGCTGGTGACGGTCACGCTTCTGGGTGGGAGAGGGGGACAGCAGCGCAAAGGAAAGTCTCTCTACCAGGCGACCAGCACTCCCTGCCCAAGCAAGCGCACGCCGAGGAGGGCCAACGCAAAGCCTAGGAGGGAAAGAAGGGCCAGGGGTCTGCCCCGCCAACCAGGCATGGTGCGCGCATGTAGAGTGATGGTCAGGATCAGCCATAGAATCAGTAGCCAGACCTCTACAGGACGCCAACTCCAGTAACTGCTCCAAGCCAACTGGGCCCACACCGCGCCCGCCACCAACGAGCCACTCAACCAGGGGAACCCGATTACCAGAGCTCGCCGTATGAGAGTCTGACAGTCCTGCCTGGACGGCAATTGAGTAGCCAGCCTGCTGCGGCTGAGACGCCCTACCACGAAGTATCCAATACTCCCTCCAGCTGCACAGGTATAAGCACCATAAGCTATCAACGCGGTGAACAGATGGAGCAGATGCCACGGACTGCGCGTGAAAGGGGATATCTCCAAGGACCTCTGAAAAGGTGGGGGGATAACAAGGATCGCATAGGTATGGATGACGAAGGATAGAGTGAGCACGAAAGCCCCCATGCGTCTTTGCTTCGACAACGATTCGAGGAAGAGATAGACAAGGAGGCTAGCCTCTGTCAGGAACATGGTACTTAGATAAAGGTGAGCCAAGGTCCAGGGCCCCAATCGTAGCGCTGACCAAACCAAGGCTATTCCCTGCCAGCTTACAAATAGAACGAGGGTTCCCAAAAGCATCCCCTTTGGGACCCATTTTGGTCGAAACAGATTAGCCCAGTACAGGAGAAGGAGCGCAAACAGTATGAGGTTGGCGACGAGATAAAGGGCGCTCTCATAGGGCATCACAGACTATCCTCAATCTCATCCAACAAAACCTCGAACTCTCTGGCGGCCCCTCCCTTGTCGCCCTCTCCCAGCCTTACCAACCTTATCTCCACCACTTTCCCTTCTCCCGATATCGCTGTCCATATGTAGCGGGGCGGCAGGTAGAGCATCATGATCGCCGCGGCCAGCAGGGAAGCGGCCCCCAGCATGGTAGGAGCAAAGCTCGGGTCCCTGACTGTCGACAGCAACGCATAATGCTCCCATTCGAGAGAGTAAGAGTTGCCTCCTATGAGCAAAGATCCGGAGCCGAACAGAGTCTCGCTGAAGACGAGGTCGGTCACGCCACCTCGATAAGCCTGCACCAGTAGGGCAGGCTTCTCTCCCGCGTCTGTCGGCAGATGAGGCTCGAAGACTAACCGCAGGATCAGGTTTTGCCCTGGAGCAGCCACATATGCCTCGTTTTCGCTTTCGCTCAGTTGCAAGGTCGCCTCGTCCTGGAGGGTTCCTCCCGGTGCCAGAGCCTGCAAAGATATGGACTCTCCCTGAGCGTCCAGGCCTCTGATCGTGACAAGGGATCCGTGAGAGCGCTGATAGACAGAGATCCCACGATAGGTGAAGGGCACATTTGGCTCAACTATCCCCGTCGTCATCTCCTTCGCACCCTCAAGGAGGGTCAACTGGGCCCAATACGACCGCGGAGTGCCATCTGTATAGAGATCCGCCTGAAAATCATCCAGACGAATGCTGAGGGAGGGAACATGCTGGATCTGGTACTCCTGACCAGGACTGAGGGGTATCTCCTCTTCGCGCCAGGCCAGGCGTCCGCCCAGCAGCACGCCCACAATAGCCACGATCAGTCCCCCATGTCCCAGTAGCGTCCCCCATTTGGCCAAGGAAAAACGCTGGGCGATCAGATAGGAGTCTCCTTCCTCCTCCTGAACCTCAACCTTGTAGCGATGCCCTTCCAGCAGGGTGCGCAGCCCACCTACCGCTCGCTCTACCGTCCCAGAGAGGACAAATGTTCCAGTGTCAGAAGCTCGCCTGAAAGCTTCATCGAACTCCTTCGTTGAAGGGTTGGACCAACGGGAGACAGCCTCGAACTGCTCCACAGCGCAGACAGCAAGATTGACAACGAGGAAAGCCAAAGGAAGCTTCAACCAGAGAGAACCAGATATATTGAAGAGGCTCAGGTCTGCCAGGGGATCAGCCCATTGCAGATATCGAGCCCGAATCTCCGCGTACCAAAGGGCATATTCACTGGAACCGATGGCCATGCCGCTGGGCATTTGAGGAAAGACGGCACTGAACAAGACCACAACGGAGATTACGGTCAGCAATAGTAAGGTCAACCTGCGGGAACTGAAGAAACGCCACAGAAAATCGAGTACATTCCTTTGCATGAGCATCGCCGTCAAGGTGGTCTCCCTGTGGAGCATTTAACCGCCGTCGTGGTTGGACTACAGACTCTGGAATTTTGCCGACCAAGCAGGTCTGTCCAATGATACTATGGCAGCACCCTCGTGTCAAACCAAGCATATCGACGGCGTTGCGCAGCAAAAGTCCAGGGACAATCGCCGCGCAAGCCGATCGACTTCTGACAAGTCAACCTTGCTGCATTGACTGTCTCTCAATGGTCTTCTGGAAGCAACGGATTCGTGGGCAGCAGTAACCGTTCTGCCGAGCCCGTCACACCCTTCGCCAGAGAAGTCCGTTCTCTTCTAGGCCGAACTCCACCTGTCTTAGATCCACCAGATAGCTCAGATACGCCTTAACGATGGATTTGAAGAGGTAGTACTGGGGGATATTGGCCATGACTATGCCCAAGGCCTGGCTGACCTCTGTCACCACCCTGGTCGTTTCTGCGCCGCCCTGGGTGGCCTCCAAGACGGCCTCCAGCCCTCGCTCTATGGCCGCCAGGTTCGCCTCACACAATGGCTTGACATCTTGTGCAAGGGAGCCATGACCAGGGAGATAGTATTTGAACTCGGTATCCTGCAGCCGCCTGATGCTTTCTATTTGGGCTCCGACATCGGTGGCATAAGGCAGGCCGTACTTGGCCAACACATCCGTCCCGAAAAGGGCATCGGCGCAATATAGCACCTCCTGCCAGCCCAATCCTATTTGCCGGTGGGCGTGGCCGGATAAGGAGAGTACCTTTAAGGTCAGCCTGGCTACCTCCAGGCTATCACCCTCGATTACGTGCTTCACCCGAGAGGGCTTAGCCAGTAGCCACTTGGTTTGCAAAGGCTGTATGGGATGCGCACCGCTGAACAGATAGAAAGGCTCCAGGTAAGGGTAGGTGATAATGGCTTCCTCGAAAGAGGGAGCATAGATGGGCGCACCGGTCTTGCGGGTCACGTGTTCGTTACCGCCGAAATGATCGGCATGAGCATGGGTGTTGATGATGGCGCGGGGCGTAAGCCCCGCAGCCTCACAGGCCCTCAAGAGCCGTCTGGCCTGGTCCTTGTCTTGGCCGGTGTCAATGATCACAGCGCCACCATCACGCGTCGCCACCACGCCCAGGTTGGTTGCGCCGGGCAGGTAGTAGGCTCCTGAGGTGATCTCTACCAGTGTCATGATCAACTTACCTTCCCACTCCAGGCCCTCAGCGCCCGCGCCAAGCGGGCCGCGATGACAGCGTTATTCTTTAACAAGGCGACGTTGGCCCTCAGGCTTGCTCCCTCCGTGAGTTCGGCCACTCGTCTCAACAGAAAGGGGGTCAACGCCTGTCCCGTGATCCCCTCTTCCGAAGCCCGGGCCAGCGCCTTGCCGATGGCTGTCTCCACGACAGGAGATGGTATCTCTTGCTCCTGGGGGATGGGTACAACCATGAGCACGCCTCCTGCCATCCCTAACTTCCTCTTGGTCTGAATGATGTGAACTGCCTCCTCCAGGCTGTCTACTCGCGCGTCCACTGCTAGACCGCTATCCCGACTATAGAAGGCCGGAAAGCGGTCGCTCCCATATCCGATGACGGGCACACCATGGGTTTCCAACCATTCCAGTGTACGGGGGAGATCTAGAATGGCCTTGGCCCCGGAGCAAACCACGACAAGGGGCGTGCGAACCAGTTCTGGTAGATCGGCTGAAATGTCGAAGGAGTGCTGGCGATGAACTCCCCCTATGCCACCCGTGGCCAGCACCTCGATGCCGAACTGGTGCGCCAGATACATGGTGCCAGCGACCGTTGTCCCCCCATCCAGCCCCTCGGCCACCACGATAGGCAGCTCCCGGCGGCTAACCTTGCGGACACCTTCAGCCGTGGCTAGGTGAACCAGTTCCTCAGGGGATAGACCGATCTTGATCCGTCTGCCCAAAATAGCGATCGTAGCCGGTGTCGCGCCCTCTCGCCGCACCAGTTCTTCGAGTTCCCGTGCGGTCTCCAGGTTGTGCGGATAGGGAAGCCCATGCGCGATGAGCGATGATTCCAGGGCTACCACTGGCGCGTTGCCATCGAGGGCCTCTCGAACCTCGGGCTTGATTTGCAGGTATGGAGATTCCATAAGGATGGGGGTACTGTGCATATTGAGGCTATATTATCAGCCGATCATACAGGGCTTCCAGGCTTAGATGGGGGCAAACGGTGTCAGCGCAGGTCAAGGTGAGGGTCGCTGCAGAAACTCCCAGGCGTACCGCCTCGCTGACGGAAAAGCCGTTCACCAGGCCATACACCATCGCACCTGTCAGGGCATCGCCGCCACCGGTAGGGTCAGTGATCTCGATATCGATGGCTGGGATATGACCGCTCTCTTCTGAAGTGGCGTAAACTAGCCCTTTCTCGGCTAAGGTGATGATGGCCGTATCCGCACCCATAGAGACCAATCTTTGGGCGGCCGTGATGGCCTCCAAGCGATCGGAGACAGGAAGACTAGAAAGCGCTTGTGCCTCATCGGAGTTGGGGACTATTACAGAGATCCGTGGTAGGTGGGCTCTGACGCGTGCTGACAGGGCTACAGACACGGGATCGACACACACAGGCACTTCAGCCTTGGCGGTGATGGAGAGGGCAGACTTCATCGCTGCCGAGCTGAGATTCGCATCCAGCACTACCATACTGGCCTCGTTGATCCAGCGGCGGTGGGCGTAGATGTACTTGGGAGTGACGAACTTCATAATTGCCATGTCGTCAATGGAGAGGGCGAGATTGCCCTTTTCGTTGACGATGGCCAGATAGGTGGCTGAGGGGCACTCAGCGCTGATGAGCACACGGCTGACATCAACGCCCCCGGCTTCAGTGACCTCCAATATCTGCCTTCCCGCTGCATCTTCCCCTACAGCGGAGAGGAGCACGGTGGGCACCCCCAGACGGGCCAGATTCTCAGCTACATTTCTGCCCACCCCGCCGGGGCTGACGCGAATGTACCCCGGGTTGGACGTGCCCGAGACCAGAGCCTTCTTGGGGCGCCCCTTCATATCCAGGCTTGCCGCGCCGATGACTACCACGCGAGGTGTGCTCATGTTAACTCATTCCCTCTATCGCGAGACTAGCCAACTGTCAACTTAGTATGTTCGGAGGAAAACCCGGGGAAAGTGATGGCACAGATGTCCTTGGCATTGTTTTGCACATAGCATTCGCCATCACTGTAATCTCTCTCGTGGCATCGCTCTTTCAGATGCACAGGGCAGCCGCTACCCTCATCGCTGAAGTTATTCTATATGGCATTATCGTTACCTTGCGAGCTTTGTCAAGCTACTGCGATTTCCTCCTCGGTTATCTCCCCCTCGATGATTCTAAAGGCCCTGACCTCCGGTTTAGCGGGATCAGCCAGCGAAACCACGAAGTATATCGCTTCAGGATAGTAGGCTTGTTTCAGGTCTCTGCCCGAGGGGAAGGCCGGAGACATCGGATGGGAGTGGTAGATGCCGAGGATATCCCATACCTTTTCCTCTATATCCATGAAAATGCGATACTGTTCCTCTGGCTCGAGGCGATAGGAGACCGGGCTGCGATCAGCATTCTTGGCGCGATATAGCTTGAGCACCTTGCCCTCTATACCCGCAAGGATGCCACAAGCCTCCAGAGGCGCCTCCTCCCTTGCGTGAGCAATCATCTCTGCTAGGTGTCGCTCCTCGATGTAGACCATTGGGCTTCGCTTCTCCCAATCAGAAAGCTGTACCGCTGATAGAGAGCCCCTCGTCTTGAGTTCGCGGCAGTAGAAGGCAGTGACGCAGAGGACTTCCTAACTATTCCTTAGGGGAGCGGGGAGGCAAACAGTCTGGGGTGAAAGCGATGGGCAGGAGGTCTCCCACAGTGCATACTTCCCGACCCTTCTCCAAATCGGCGATTATGACCCGAATGTCCAGGCCAAACTCGGCTAACACTTGTCGGCAAGCCCCGCAGGGGGCAGCCAGAGTCTCACTAACAACGGCTAGAGCCTCGAACTCCCGCTCTCCGGCGCACACCGCGTTGAAGACGGCCACCCGTTCGGCACAAATGGTCAGGCCGTAGGAGGCGTTCTCCACATTGCAGCCGCTATAGATGCGACCTGACTTGGCTCGCAAGGCCGCTCCGACGGCGAATCCTGAGTATGGAGCATAAGCCTTGTCTCGTGCCTCTGAGGCCAGGGCCACCAATTCCGTAAAGGGTTCCATTCTACTCCTCTTTGATTACTCTCACCTTTTTGATACGACGGCCCAGTAACGACAAGACAGTTATCTTGACTCCGTCGACAATCAGCTCATCGCCAACCTTGGGCACTCCCCCCAGCACAGAATAAATCAGCCCCCCCAGCGTGTCGCTATCGTCCGTTGGCAGGTCAATGTTCATCATCCTGTTCACATCATCCAGGTCCATGCGGGCGTTGAAGATCGCCTCGTTGTCGCTTATCATCTCACAGAAGGGCTCCAAAGTATCGTACTCATCCTCGATCTCGCCGACTATCTCCTCGAGAGCGTCTTCAATCGTTACCAAGCCAGCGATTCCACCGTATTCGTCGACGACGATGGCCATGTGAATCCGCTCTTGCTGCAGCTCTTCCAGTAACTCGTCGATCTTGTTCGTCTCTGGCACAAAGTGCGCAGGCCGCAACATTTCCCGCAGGTCAGGTCGTGAGTCGCCGTCATCCCTCAGATGAGACAGGAGGTCCTTGGCGTTCAGGATACCTACTATGTTGTCTATTGCGCCCTCATACACCGGGATGCGAGAGTACCCTGTCTCCACGATAACGTCCAAAGCTTGGTCGATTGATGACCCGACATCGAGAGCCACTATATCAGTACGGGGTACCATGATCTCCCGCACCAGCGTTGCGTCAAACTCAAAGATGCTGGCTATCATCTCCCTCTCGTCTTCCTGTATGTATCCCCCTTCTTCGCCGGCGTCTATGAAAAGCTGCAACTCCGCCTCCACTTCAGCAGCATCTCTGGGAACCTCTTGCTTTCCCTTGACGCCAAACAGGAAATCTGTGATCGCCCGGAAGAGGCGGACAAAGGGATATAGGACCAGGGCCAGCCAGCGTATAGGTCGGGCCAGCATCAGAGCCGCTCTTTCTGGGTCGCGCATGGCCCAGGCCCGAGGCATGAGCCTGCAGAGGAACAGCACGAAGAGGATTAAGGAGACAATGGCTATCACTGTACCCCATTGGGGGGCGTATCTGAAAGCCAGTATCGTCGTCAGGCAGGCGGCCACAATTAGCGCTGCGTTTTTCAGGATTAGCAGAGCCGAGAGGTACCACTCCTCTCTATCGAGAATGGAGTCCACCAACCCAGCCCTCACTCCACCTTCCGCGGCCATGCGCTTTATCCGAAAAGGGTTGGCCGATACGACCGCCGCCTCAGCAGCGGAGGCGAAAGCGGTCAACAGCAACGATAGACCTATTAGGCCCAACTCTATCCAATCTTCAACGCCCAGTTCCAACTATCCTCTCCTAAAGCTACTTCTCGCTCCTTGTGGTGCGCTCGCGGAGTGTTTCCATCTTCTTCTCTTTGGCCTCAGCCGAGAGGGTGATCTCGTTTCTTTTGATGGTGTAAGGGGTAGGTCCTGATATGATACTGTCGGGAGGCAGATCATCGTGCAATACCACGCCAGGCCCCACGATGCTATTTGGCCCCACTTTCACCCCTGGCATCAAAGTGGCGTTGCAGCCCGTCTTGCAATCCTGCCCCATGATGACCCCCAGCTTGTCAGTCCCGGAGGAGACTCTCTCCCCCTTCACCATCACCGGCACCTCTCCCTCATCGAAGCGGAAGTTGGCGGTGATCGTGCCGGCGCCAAAGGAACAGTTGTCTGAGACTATCGAGTCCCCTATGTACGACATGTGTATCCAACAGTTCCTCCCTATCAAGGAATGCTTGATCTCCGAGGAAAAGCCCACCACCGAATTGGCGCCGATGGACGAATAGTTCCACATCAATACATTGTTCCCTATCACACTGTTGTGGCCCACATACGCCGGTCCGCGGATGACAGCATGCTCGAAAACCCTCACTCCCTCCTCGATAACCACGTTGCCATCTATGACTGCCTTATCCGAGATGTGAGCCCGGTCGCTTATTTGTGGCTCGGTGATGAACCTGTCCATCAGATGCTCGTTGATCGTGAGCAGGTCCCAGGGATA
>JBFFDV010000106.1:0-8798 GCA_041559215.1 Anaerolineae bacterium
AAATAGATGTGCCCTTCTCCTTGACAAGGGAGGGCCAGGGTGGGGATGACCAGATTATGAGCTACCAGCTCACCATGTAGCCAGGGATTTCGGGAAGGGTCAGAAGAGATATTCGCGAGAAAGACGGATAACAGGGCCTGACTCACCCTCCTCTACCGGTCTCATCGATCGAGAAGTAGCTGAGATCCTTCAAAAAGATTAGAAGAGATCCTCGTCCAATCGCGATTCGCCCTTGGGCCTGGTCCAGATGGTCTTATACCTATCACAATCCTGCTCGTAGCACATCTGGCACTCCGGAGAGTCAGGGTCGATGACCACAGGCTCCAGATGCACCTCCAGCCCCATCTCTTCGTACATCTCCACCGCCTCACTCAAGCGGGGCTCATCCGTGTTGAACTGCCTGGTCCACCCCTGGGCGACCAACCCTTCGTCCCTGGTCATCTTCTTCCCAGCCATCATCCGCCTCCAGACTTCAGAACGGTGCGTGATAAGGAAGGAGCCTTCAGGCTTGGGTGTTTACTCTAACTCCAGCTTCAGGTTCAGCGTATTTGCGGCCACGAAACCGCTATTGGCGAAGAACCCCAAGAGGTCCGTATCGCTCCAGTTGACCAACGTGTGTATCTTGTCCACCCCCGCCTTCTTGACAGTGGTCTTGAACTCGTCCAGCATATAACCTGCTATCCCCTGCCTTTGATGATTCGGGTCGACGCCGATAGTGTCAATGTAAGCGATAGTCTCCGGGATTCCGAACTCGCCAAGGTAAACGCTGCCCATGACAAAACCCACCACCTGGTCTCCAACTTCCGCCACCAGCGAGGTCACCAGGCGGCCGCTCTCCCCATCCAGAACTTCGGCGATCTTACGCTCGTAATATTCCGGACGCCTCTTGCCAAATACCTTGTAATCAATATCGGTTACAGGCGCCACGTCCGACTCTTTCATAACTCTGATCTCTACGTCTTCTGCCGCCAGCTTAGCCATTTCCTACCTCCCTATCTCTCAATAAGTCTAGTATGGGTTCCTCCAACGAGATTATATCCGATCATACTGTAGACTCATAAACAGCCTAGCAGCTCTAGAAGAGATCGTCCAGCTCGTCCATGCCGCCGCCAGGCAGCTCCCCAAACTGTTGTAGATACTGTTGCAGCAACTCGCTTTCCCGCTTGGTGTACATCTCATCTTCTTCGAAGATGAAGAAACAAGTCTGATCGTTGGCCTGGAGCTCCTCCTCCAAGGCTTGTCTCATATTCATCACCCCTTTGATGGCCAACACCTTCTTATCCGCATCGAGAAGCTGGTAAACGCCAGCCAGTTCGGGCACCGTTTCCACAGCTTCGCTCGTGAATTCAAGCCATTTCTCCGGCGGCAGGACGGGAGTCTCAATGTGGAGACGATAATCGCACCTCAAGCAACGGCTGGCCTCCTGTCGGGCCATCTGATCATCGTAACCCAGTTGAATCTCAGTGAAGCCCTCATGCCGCGCCTCCAGCGGCAGCGAAGGCATCGCCACCCGTGCCCGCTCGGCAAAGCCCTCCTCTCGCCCCATCCAGGGATCGAACTTCTCCAGAGAAAGCAAGGGCTGCTCAATATCACCATCGCCGCCGAGGTACTTGTCTATAGATATAGCGGCCTGTCTGCCCATCTGAATGGCCTCGATCACCTGGGAGGGGCCACTGACCACCTCGCCACCGGCAAAGACACCAGGCACATTGGTTTCCAGCGTATCCTTGTTGGCCTTGATGGTGCCTCCATCGGCCTCTATCCCACTGTTTTCCAAAAAGGTGAGGTCGGTGGCCTGACCCACAGCCATAATAACCATATCGGTATCTATGGAAGTGGTCACCGACTCATCGAAGGAGGGGTTGAAGCGGCCTTGCTCATCGAACACGCAGGTGCAGCAAACCAACTCCACCCCCTTCACCTTGCCGTTGTCTGACAAGATCCTCTGGGGACCCCAGGAAGGGTTCAAGACCACCCCTTCTTCCACCGCTTCCTCAATCTCCCATTCGTTGGCAGGCATCTCCTCACGGCACTCCAGCGAGGCAGCCTGAATCTCCTTCGCTCCCAGGCGCAGCGCTGTCATGGCCACATCCATCGCTACACCACCGCCGCCAATGACCAGTACCCTGTCCTCGACCTTCACCTCCTTGCCTTGCCTCACATCTCTCAGGAAATCCATGCCCCACAGCACACCTTCCAGATCCGTGCCTTCAACCGGTATCCTTCTCGCGAGCTGAGCTCCTACGGCCAGGAATACGGCGTTGTACTGCTTCTGGAGGCCTTCGAGGTTCAATTCTTTGCCGATGGCGCTGTTCGTTCTGAGTTCCACCCCCAAGGATAAGAGATCGTCAATCTCCCCTTGGAGCACATCCGAGGGCAGGCGGTATGCGGGGATACCCCAACGTAACATGCCCCCGGGTTCGGACTCTGCCTCGAATACAGTAACCGCATGGCCCAACATGGTGAGACAATAGGTTGCCGTCAGACCTGCCGGTCCTGAGCCCACGATAGCTATCCGCCTGCCAGTAGCTGGGGCAACCTTGAGGTTCTCTTTCCAAAGGTCACTATCCTGGTCGGCTGCGAACCGTTTCAGCCCGCATATCGCCATGGGCTCATTCACATCGCCTCTTCGGCAGACATCCTCGCAAGGGTGAAAGCAAATTCTGCCCAGCACCGCGGGGAATGGGACTCTCTCTCGGATAACCGCTTCAGCCTCTGCATATTTGCCCTCGACGATGGAGCGGATGTATCTGGGAACATCTATGTTGGCGGGACAGGCTGCTATGCAAGGGACCAGAACCTCCTCCTTGTTTGCAGCCGTGATCTCCGCTTTGTCGGTCAAAGCCCCTGTGGGGCACACCTCGACACAGGCGGTGCAGAACTTGCAGGCGGACTCTGCCAGGGTGGGCCCGCCAGTGGTTCCAATCATTATCTCCCCGTCTTGGTAGGAGAAACCGATAGCCTCGATACCGCGTAGTTCCTGGCAGGCCCTGACACAACGAGTGCAGCCTATACACAGGTTGTAATCCCTGGTGAACAACGGCTCCCCATCCAGGACCGGCATGCCTCCAGGCACATATTTCGGCAAACCCTCCGGGAGGCCAACATAGTCAACCACCCTCTCCAGTTCGCAATTTCCCAGCTCAGGACAGCATCGCTCTTCTTCGGGAACATTGGCCGAGCATTGAGTGCGGCTACAACCCTCCTTTTGGGCGCAGGTCAGACAGGCATGGGGATGATGTTCGAGATAGGGAAAGAGGTTCCTCCGGCGCTGCTTCTTAATCTCGGGAGTCTCTGTGCGGACCATCATGGCTGCCTCGACCAGCGTGTTGCAGGAGGTTGGGTATCCATCCATTCCCTGCACCTCAACTACGCATAGCTGGCATCCCTCATACTCTTCCTGCTTCTCCGTCGTAATCTTGTCTTCACCCCTATAGACAGATTCCTTAGACTGCAAACCCTTGGAAGTGGGCAGATTTGGGTGCGAACAAAGCGTGGGTATATAGATATCCACGCTTCGGGCAGCATCGAGGATCGTCGTGCCCTCTGGCACGGTGACTTCGATATCATCAATGGTAAGCTTTACCTCACCCATGTAAGACCTCCCGCTATGCTGACTCATTCCACCAAGGAAAACCAGCCGAAGGGGTATCTACGTACAGATATTCGGCCAGCGTAGGACATCTTCTCTCCTCAGGGGAAGAATATGGCTTCCCATTTCCAACCCGCTCTTGAATCTGCGAGACCGCAATTCGGCAAGTGCCCGCAAACAAGCAAACCACAGACTAGCAAGTGACTGCTAAGAGAGGTTGGTCCTACCAGGAATGGCTGAGGGCGTCCTCCGGGCAGGCCACCACGCAGGGCAAGGGTGGTCTGTCGGTGACCGGCTTGCAAGGGCCACAAGTGTATTTTATTTTCTTGCGCTCCGCCTCAGTAACCACAGCCACCTGGGAGTCGGAGAGGGGATCTATCGGATCGTCCACCACCTCCAGCACCCCATAGGGGCAGGCCTCCACACAGTCACAGCAGCCGGTACACTTCTCTGTGTCCACGCTGATGAAGAACTCACCCGAACCATCCTTATAGCCGTAGTTGGCTATCATACTTCTACCTCCATAGGAGCGCAGAATATATCCTCACCCACGGCTCCTGTAACTCGGTTCCATTCTTGGGTAACACCACTCTCAAGGACGCGTCACAGAGACGGCCCAGTGAGGAAGATCAATAGAGCAATGGGCATGGATGGGAGAAAGATCTAGGTTTCTCTACCTTCTCCCACAACTGGCTATTTCTTCTTTCGCTCTTTCTCGACCAGGGCCTTAGCGAAGAGAGCGCCACCGAGGGCACCAGCGATCTGGGTATCAAGAGTGGGCTTGAGGGCCTTGATCCCCAACTCTTTCTCGATCCTGCTCACCACGCCAATGTTTTTCGCGATGCCGCCGGTTATGGCGAAATCCTCCTCGATACCCAGCCGCTCCAGCAAGCCCACCACCCTATGGGCCATAGCTAAGCAGTATGCTGCAAGGACTCTCTCCTTCGGCCAGCCCTCCCGCAAAAGGCCGGACGCCTCGGACTTGGCGAACACGACGCAAGTGCTGCTCACCATCGGCGGCTCTTCCTCGACCTGGAGCGACATCTCACCAACCTTGGTGATGTGCACACTCAACAGGTCAGCAAAGACCTCCATGCCGCGGCCGGTGCCGGCGGCACACTTATCGTTCATCAAGAAGGCTACCACTTTGCCTTTCTCATCGACGCGAATGGCCTTGCAGTCCTGACCACCCATGTCCAGTACCGTCTTGATGGTAGGCCCGTACATGAAGTTTGCCCCTCTGGCGTGGCAGGCGATCTCGGTAATGGCGCGGTTGGCGAAGGGGACATTGACCCTCCCATAGCCTGTGCCCACTACATACTGGATATCATCGAGTGCCATGTCCGTGCCCTCCAGCGCCCAGTTCATAGCGTTCTCGGCGCTTTTGGGGCTGTCCGAACCAGTGCGCATATTGCTATAGGCGTACAGTTTGCCATCCACCATGATCACGGCCTGGGAACTCACCGATCCGACATCTACCCCAGCGCTGATGATGTCCCCGGTTCTCCAATCCATATCAGCGTCATGCCAGTTGGACTCCGTCCAACGCCAATACTCTTTACTGGCTATGTCTTCAGCCATCAATAACCTCCTTCTTTGTTCAGTCCTTTAGTTGCGTCAAACCCTCATTCAACCAGGTCCGCTGCCAGCAGAGCAGCTCCAAGAGCGCTGATATACTCCGGCTCCTCCGGAATCAGGACCTGTACTTCCAAGTCCCTCTGCAATGACTCTACGAAGCCAGGGTTCTTCGCGACGCCCCCGATAAGAGCTACCTCTGGCTCCACGCCGACGCGGCGCGCCATGGAGGTAATACGGTCAGCTATGGCATCATGCACCGCCCGAGCTATGTCTTGTTTCTCGGTCTTGGCATGAATCAGGGAGACAACCTCCGACTCAGCAAAGACGGCACACTGGGCGTTCATAGGCACCGCTTTGCTCGAAGTCAGCGACAGTGGCCCCAGTTCCTCCAACGGCACTTCCAAGGCCCTGGCCATGGCCTCGGTGAAGGCGCCGGCACCGGCCGCACATCTCTCATTGATGGCGAAGTCCACGACCTTCCCTCGTTCGTCCACTCGGATGGCCCGCCCTTCCTCAGCACCTACATCTATCACCGTTCTGGCCTCAGAATACAGATATTTTGCGCCCGCCGCATCTGCGCCGACTTCGGTATATACTTCATCAGCCTCGGCGACTTCCTTTCGCCCAGCGCCCGTAGCAAAGACTCTCTCGACCTTGTCTCGAGCGACGTCAGCGTCCTTCAAGGCGGCATCAAAGGCTTCACTGATAGCGCCTTCCGTATCCAGACCAGCCGGAACCAGGCTCTTGCCCAGGATCTTGCCGTCTTCCTGGATCACGACCTTGACGTTCTTGGCACCCACGTCCACACCTGCGGTTATCATTCTTACAACCTCCTTAGTCTCCTGAATGAAGAAGAAAAACTGAGGGACACAGCCCTCAGTCTTTTGCTACACCAATTTCTTTATATCGAGGCTCTCCATGAAGGAGTCTATGCGAGCCACCGTTCTGGCCTCGTCAAACTCCCTCTCGTCGCCCATGTTGCCCTCGAAGATCATCACCGGGAAGCCAGCGCCCAGCAAGGCCAGCCTGTTTTCGGCGATGCCCAGGCTGAGACCTTCGCAACCCCGGTTGTAGTGCAGCATCACACCATCGAGGCTCCAGTCCTTGGCGATTTGGATCATCATGTCGCTCTTGTACCTCGGGTGGTAGAAATGTTGCCATTCGGGTTTGCTCAGCTCCCACTCAGCCAGGATGCGCAAAGCATGATCGCGGTCCTTGATTACCACACCCTGCGACTGAGGAGTCGGCCTGGGTACGAAATTCCCTTCCTCGTCCCAAATCCAGTTGCCAATGAGGGAGAAGGTGTAAAGAGAACCAACGGATGCACAGCCATATGTGTTCTCCATATAGCGGAACACGCGCAAGAAGCCCCAAGGCGGTTGGGTATCGGTCATCACTCGACACTGCTCGTTGCCGACGGCCGCGATCTGGTTGGCCACTCTATCCTCAACTTCAGCCTTAAGCTCGTCGTAGAAGTCGGCCACCTCCTTTGAGCTCTTCTGCAGCGTCCCCAGCACATAGAGGGAGTACATGGTCTTTTCCTCCAGAGGGGCAGGGATGGCCTTGTTCAAGGCACAGATTTCGGCCCAGGTAGAGGTGGAACGGCAGGTGTCATATACCGCCTCGATCAGCCTCTCGTCGTCGTATTTGCGGCCGGTGGTCTTCTCCATCCACTCTATGCCGTCATGCATCTGGCCGACGACATAGTCCAGTTTGTTCTCGTTCAGTTCCTCGAAGGGTCCTACTGCCACATCCACGCAATACATGGGGATACCGCCCTCCAGGTCGCTGACCACCTGGTACCACTTGGCGTGGCTACAGCAAATGTGGTCCTGCCAGATGAAATCAGGCTTGGGAAAGGGCTTGCGCTCCTCTCCAGGTTCGACCCATCCATACTGGTTCAGCAGAATGGAACCCCAGTAGTTGCGCATATAGGCGCATAGGTCACGAGCATACCCCTTCCTCTCGATAACCTCCAGACACTCGTCGGAGAAGTCCTTTTGAAAGGCTATGGTGGCTCCGTACGGTTCGCTGGTGATGGGATAGACATGATCGCCCAGGCCTGCGGGAATAGCGTCAAAGGTCCACGCCCCGCCCGCCCAGCGGAGGCCGCCCTTCTCATGCGCGGCCTCATAGTTTCGGTAATAATTCGCTCTGATCTCCTTGGCCTTCTGCCAGGTCTTCAAAGGAGCGGTCTTGTATTTCGTCTTCTGAGCCATTTATCTATTTACCTCCTACATAGGCGATTGTAGCCAACAGCTATCTGCTATCTAAGGTTTGAAGTCTGGAGACTAGAATAGGTCCTCCTCCTCTAGGATCTCCAGGAAAGCCTCTACACGGGTCTTGAACTGTCCGACAGGCACCGTGACATCGAGCTCAAGGAATAGTGTAGTCAGGCCCTGATCCTCCAAGCCCTCCTTGATGGCCGGGATGTCCAGTTCGTGCGGGTCACAGAACTTCTGCTGCAGGATCACCGCTCCACTGGCATCCCAATCCTTGGCCAGGCTCAAAATGTGAGGAACCCTGCTACGAACCGGCCAGTCCTTGGTAGGGCAAGGCACCCTATTGACATATCTCGCGGCGATGGCAGTCAAGGGATCTCCGTTAGGAACCACCTCATCCCAGAAATACCTGGTGCCTGTGCAGTGGTCGTCAATGACGAAGGTAGAGCCACAGGACTCGACCATCTCGATGAACTCATGGTCGTCGTCCTCGCTGCCCAGAATCATCAGCCGTTGGCCGACGGGACGTCCCAGCGTGCGATTCTCCAACTCCTTAAGACTATCCTCCACGATGCGGCTGTGCTCCTCCTTATCTGTCATCTGGCTTGACACGACCATATACATAGTCTCCAGACCGCTGAGAGGAGGCTCCTCATGCTTCCGCAGCTCGTACACCTGCTTCATCAACTGCCGATTCCTGTTCATCATCTCAATGCCCCGCCTCAGGTCATCGTCCGTGATCTCCTTGCCGGTCCACTTCTCGACGGCCTCTTTGAAGGCTTCCAGCTCGCTCACCATATAGGGAATGGCTCGCGGGCTCTGAACGTTATGGGGCATCGGCAGATAGTAGCTCCAATCTACCGGCACATGAAGTTCCCAACTGGTGTACGCCTGGCGGATATGCAGACAAGACTGGGCGATCATGATCCCGTCGAGGTAATCGTATCTGCCCTCGAGGCCCTGGGCCAGGCAGTCCCGACAGAAGGGACAATACATGGCGAAAATATGGGGCTCCGTCACATCCTGGGGCTCGTGGCTGCCCAGGATGCGCACGGGGAGGACATCCGCAGCATAGAGGATCTCCTCGGGAACGTAGGTGCAGAAATATCCCAGCACCTTTCCTCCTGTCTTGCCCTTCCAGTACTTGGCATATTCATGCCGGTTTTCGTACCACTCCTGGAACATTTCGATCATCTTCTCTATCACCCTCCTTCAGACCGATAGTATTTGCCCCGACCCAGCAGCTAGACTCCCTCTTCGCTGGCTCCCCAATCGCAGGTCAGGGCTACGGAGAATCTCACGGGAAGCCACAGCCATAATATATGTCACTAAATTAATATGCCGTCCATTGTGCGCCATATATGGATTATACCATATATTCTCGGAATTGTCAAGTAGCTATTGGA
>JBFFDV010000107.1:0-8787 GCA_041559215.1 Anaerolineae bacterium
CGCTCAGCGCAAAACGTAATCGCTGAGTGGCGCAAGCTGGTTGTGGAATTGAAGGCGACGGAGATAGGCGTTACCGATGACGTAATGACCCTTGATACGGAGAGAGCCAAGGAGATTTGCCGCCTACTGATAGAGGAGGATCTAAACAAGGTGCCCTGGATAACAATCCACGGCATCAGGGCGGACAATACCGACCTTGAGCTTTTCCAACTGATGAAGGAAGCGGGTTGCAAGCGCGTGGGTTTCGGCGTGGAAAGCGGTAACCAACGAGTGCTGGATATTATGAAGAAGAACCAGTCCATCGAGGATGTGCGCCAGGCTTTCCGCAACGCGCGGCGAGCAGGTTTGGAAACGATAGGGTTCTTCATCTTTGGCCTGCCGGGGGAGAATGAGGAGACGATGGAGGACACCATCAAGCTAGCGTTGGAACTGGATCCAGACCTGGCCAACTTCATGATCGCCGCCCCCTTTCCTGGCACAGAACTTTATGAAATGATCCTCGATGGGGGCAATCTCTTCAGCCACGATTGGCGCGATTTCGCCATCCATGATGTGAAGGCCCGCTTCGAGATGGGCGAGGCGACAGCGGAACTGGTAGAGCGGAAGTGGCATGACGCCTATCGTCGTTTCTATCTGCGACCGAGTCGTCTCATACGTAAGGGGCTCAGGCGGGATTTCTGGAGACGATTGCCCACCTACCTGGCAGATGCGAGGCGTTTCTTCATGTCTAAAGCGCGCTCGGCCAGCTAGCCCGTAAGATTCTGTTCTCTCTTAAGTCGGAGTAGCGCACAACCACACAGCAGTTCCGGGGGAGAGGTTGAAAGCCATTACCATCGAGCAAGCGCGACAGTATTACGATGAAGCCGATTCTGCCCACGATTTCGATCATGTGTTGAGGGTCCTGTGTCTTGCCGAACGCATCGGATCCGTCGAGGGAGCAGATATGGACATCCTCAGGACGGCAGTCCTGCTCCATGACATAGGTCGACCCGAGGAGATACGAGAAGGGGTATGTCACGCACAGGTAGGGGCCGCGAAAGCCCGGCAGATTCTGGCCGGCTGGCCGTCGGACAGGGTGGGAGCCGTGGCCGATGCCATCGCCACCCATCGCTTTCGCAACGACGCTGCACCGCAGACTTTGGAAGCCAGGATACTGTATGATGCTGACAAGTTGGACTGTATCGGCGCCATAGGAGTGGCCCGAGCCTACGCCATCGGGGGGTTAATGAGACAGCGAGTGTGGGCGGAGGTGGCGCCTGAGTACCTGCAGAACCGCTGGGAGAACAAAGCTCTGGCCAGGGAGGACCTTTCCTCTGGTCACACGCCGGTGGACGAATTCGCTTTCAAGCTTTCCAGGATTAAGGACACCCTTTTCACCCCTACTGCCAAGAGAATAGCCGAGGAGCGTGACCGTTATATGGCCGAATTCTTCCTTAGACTCGAGGCCGAGGTCAAAGGAGAACTGTAGATAACGGAGGGTGGCATGAGAAAACCCAACTGGAAGAAGATTGGCCTGGGCACCCTTAGTCTATTCCTATTCATTCTTGCTATCCAACTGATGAAGGATGGCGCCAGCGTGCTGGCGCCCTTGATTCAAGGACGGTTCGAGGTAGACAACGCCGTCGACAGTCTTGGATTCGGCTGGCTCTTCTCCTATGTCATTCTTAGCGGATCTCCAGTAGCTGCCGCAGCCCTGGCCTTTTTCGACGCCGGGGTCATCGGCCAGTTCGAGAGCTTCACTATGATAACGGGTTCCCGTCTGGGTGCATCCTTTATCGTGCTATTCATCGGTCTTCTATACGTTCTGCGAGGCCACGAACGGCTCACGAGTCTTTCAATGGGCCTCCTGTCCTTCATCATCACCGCTTCCCTCCACCTGCCAACCCTGATCATCGGGTATCTTATGTTTAGTTACCACTTTGCTGACCCCCTCCATCTGCACAGCGGGGCTTCGCTAACCTCAGTGATTGACATGATCTATGGCCCTATTGTCAGCCTGGTGATCGACAACTCGCCAGGCTGGTTGGCCTTCCTCATAGGTATGGGCATTATCCTGCTCAGCTTCAATCTCTTCGACAAAGCCTTGCCAGAGTTGAAACTAGAACGGACAGAGTTCGGTCGAATTCCCCAGGTGATTTACCGTCCCATCATCATGTTCCTCATGGGACTTATCGTAACCCTGGTTTCAATGTCGGTTTCCGTATCCTTGACCATCCTGGTGCCTCTCTCGGCAAGAGGATATATACGGAGCGAGAACGCGATCCCTTATATCATGGGGGCCGGCGTGTCCACTTTCGTTGATACCTTGCTGGTCGCCGTACTCCTGAACAATCCTCTGGCCTCGACCGTTGTGTTAGTGAAAATCATCAGCATCACTATCGTTGGTTTGGTGATACTGATACTACTCTACAGACCTTATGAGCGAGCGATCTTACATCTAACTTCCCGTATCGTGATGAGCAACCGCAACATCATAATCTTTGCGGTAGTCATTCTGATAACACCTATCTTACTGATGCTTTTCTGACAAAGAGGAGGTCCTTTGTATGAAGATTCTAATGTGTACCGATGGCTCCCGCTGTGCCGCAGAGGCTCTGCGCTATGGAGCGCTAATCGCCCGCAAGGCAAAGTGCCCGATCACGCTGTTGGGGGTGATTGAGAGACCGGAGGAGGAGAGAAAGGTGACGCGAATGCTGGAAAGAACCAGCAATGCCTTATGCGAAGATGTGCCAGATATTGAGACCAAGATCAGGCATGGACACGCGGCCGAGGAGATTCTGAGGGAGACAGAGGAGGAGGAGTATGACCTGGTGATCGCTGGCTCGCGAGGCCGTCGAGGAATCACTCGCTTCCTGATGGGGTCCACAGCGGCACGCCTGGCCCGTTACTGCCAGACCTCGCTACTCATCGTGAAAGGCAACAGGCCTGGGTTGAGAAAGATACTGGTTTGCACAGCAGGAGCGGAATGCGGGGAGAAAGACACAGAAATCGCCGGTCGCATTGGTGCCTTGACCGGGGCATCGCTAACCATCGTGCATGTCATGTCCCAACTGCCCCTGACCCCAGAAGCCAGGATCAGCGACCTGGAGAACTCGACCGAAGCTTTGCTCAACTCAGAGGCGCGTGAGGGCGTACATCTAAGAAAGGACCTGGAAATCCTGCGAGAATTAGGAGTGACAGGAGAAGCAAAGGTGCGCCATGGTCTAGTAGTCGAAGAGATCTTTGCCGAAGTGAAGGAGGGCGATTACGATCTGATCGTTGTCGGGGCTCATATCGCCTCAGGACTCGGGCGCTTCGTTTTGAGCAACACAACAGAGGACATCGTCCTAAACTCCGACAGACCGGTCCTGATAGTCAGATGACGCAGGCAGTGCATCGATTGACGATCGTAGCTCAGGGGCTTGCGCAGAGCTTGGGCACAAGCCCGAATATGTAGGGGGAATGAAGGGCGAGGGGAAACCCTTCGTCAGGCCCAGGGCAGGCTCCTCGTGCATCCCGGACTTTTGCTGCACAACCCCGTGCAGTCGCTCTATTTGACAAATGGCTAAATCTGTGATAATCTAAAAGCAAATCGAGTAGTTTGCGACCTAGGCGTCCATTGCCCGGATGCTAGGACTTAAAGGGGAAGCCGGTCAAAGTCCGGCGCTGTCCCGCAACTGTAGCTCCAGTAGTGTTGGAGAAGCCAGGATACCCGCCCAGGTCGCACTCCGAGAACCTTCGAGAGAAAGGGGGTAGGAGAGATGGTAAAGAAGCCGTAAGAGCAATCCCCTGGTCAACTCGACGAGGGGGTTGTTTTTTTGTAAAGACCCTAACTTGTAAGGTTAGGGCTCTCATCTATCACCAAAGAACTGACATAGGAGAGGAGAAGTGTCTAAATTGATGATTCTTCACCGTATGGGCAGACTTGCCTTCTTGTCAAGTATGGTAGTTGCCACCCTCCTGCTCACTGGATCCACTGCCTTTGGCCAGGAAGGGAGCGGACGAGTGGGAGTGGTAGTCCAGTTCGCTGATGGAGCGGTGTTGACCCGCTACCTGGAGTTGAGCACACCAGTGGATCGGCTCACTGCTCTCGAAGCCACAGGGCTCGCCTTTGAAACCGCCTTCGGAGGCGACGCCGTCTGCAAGATCGAGGAAGACGGCTGTCCGGGCAACGACGCTGATTGCTGGTGTCAATGCCCCTTTACACCAGAAGAACCATGCACCTTCTGGATATATTTCCCCATGAACGAGACGCGAGATGGATGGGGAGACATGAATACCTGGCCCTTGCCTGAACTGGAGGATGGCGATGTGAGCGGATGGATCTGGGGTGAGGTAGATGTGGAGGCCTCGCCCTGGGCGCCTCTGGCGGAGCTACCCTTCTTCACCGCAGACGAGATTCGTGAGCGGGCTTTGATGCCGGGCACGGTCAGCGCAACAGGAGGGGCCAACGAGTTTACCGTTAACGCCACTTTCAGCGGCGATTCCGATGGAAGCGGCTCGGCTACACTCCGCTACCGGAGCAAGGACGGGGCTTGGAGTGGGCCCCAGGCTATGGTTCCCGGCGAGACATCCTTTGGGTTCACCATCACGGGCCTTGAGCAGGCCGAGTATGAAGTGGAAGTCACCTATTCCGATTATGAGAGCGGCATCATCGGCGCGAATGGCGATACCAGCTTCACAGCTTCCTCTGTCACAACGCAGGTATCGAGCGCTGAAGGACCGCAGGTCGGCGCAGAAACCGCAGAGCCTGCCGAGGCACCCGTTCCTGAAGAAGCTGCCGCACCGCTAACGCGCTATGCGGGCACTATCGGGATTGGAGGCCTCGTCTTCGTAGCCATCCTGGTATTTCTGGTGATAGTCTATCTGCGTAGAAGAGCATACTGAGGGGTGACGGCGGTCTGGAGCGGTAACCCATGTACCACACTGTGACCTGGTTGCTGTGGTTGATGGCAGCTCTCCTGCCGGCCATGGCAACCAGGAATCCACTGTATCTAACCATCCTGCTGCTAGCGGTAGCGGTGGACTATAGCACCATCGGCAAGGCCTCACCGCTGGCCGGCAGTTGGCGCCTGTTCTTGAGGGTTGGCCTCGTTCTGATCGCTTTCAGCGTCGCCTTTAATACATTGACGTCGCACTACGGCCAGACGGTACTCTTCACCCTACCTAGTCTGACATTGAGGGCCGGAGGGGTGACCCTCTTGGACCTAGGGGGCAGGATCACGCTGGAGGCTCTGAGCTATGGCCTAGCCAGTGGCTTAAACCTTATGGCCATCCTACTGATTTTCGCCACCTTCAACGTGCTGGTTGACCATCACCAGCTACTGCGTTCCATCCCAGGCTTCATGTACCAGATGGGCGTGATAGCCTCTATCGCCATCACCTTCGTACCTCAGATGGTAGCGAGCCTCAAGGACATCCGTGAGGCGCAGGCGATCCGCGGACACCGCTTTCGAGGCATCAGAGATTTGCTACCTCTGTTTGCCCCCCTCCTCACTACGGGGCTGGAAAGGGCCATTCAGTTGGCCGAATCTATGGACGCGCGAGGGTTCGGCGGCGACAGCTCGGCAAGAGATCAGAAGCGCCAACTGCTACACAAAGGTCTGATCCTTCTGGCTCTATTCGGATTGCTGGCCGGTGCCTTTTGGTACGGCTACTTCGCGGCCAGTCGCTGGGCTGGTGCACTCGTGGTCCTGGGGAGCATACTCTTGCTGGCTGGCAACCTGCTGGCGATGGGCCGACGCGTAAACCGCAGCCGTTATCGCCGAGAGTTATGGCGGCCTCGTGATACGATCGTCAGCGCTGCCAGTCTGGCAGCCATAGCGACCATCGCCCTGATCTGGCTGTTTGAGGGAGAGGCTTTGCTTTTCTACCCTTACCCTCGCTTCTCGCTACCGAGCTTCAACCCTCTTATCGGCCTGGTATTACTGATCATTGTCACTCCAGTACTGATCGCGCCACAGACGGAGAGAGGAAACCATGATACAGTTGCAAGACCTGACCTACGCCTATCCTGATAGTAGTACACCTGTGCTCAGGAATCTGTCTCTACATGTGAAGGAGGGGGAGTTCCTGCTGATAATAGGAGCCTCGGGAGCTGGGAAGTCCACGCTACTGCGCTGCTTGAATGGGCTGGTACCTCACTTCTACGGTGGCACCCTCCGGGGGCAAGTCAGTGTGGCAGGTCATGATCCGCTGGTCGAGGAGCCACGGGGGATGAGCGCCCTGGTGGGCTTCGTGCTTCAGGATCCAGAGACTCAGTTCGTCGTGGATTCAGTCGAGGACGAACTGGCCTTCGCCATGGAAAACCACAACCTTGAACAAGCACTCATGCGGAAGAGGGTGGAGGAGGTTCTCGACCAACTCAATATCGCTCACCTGCGCCACCGCAGGATCAATACCTTATCCGGGGGGGAAAAACAGCGGGTAGCCATCGGCGCTGTGCTGACCCTTCAACCCAAGGTTCTGGTGCTTGATGAGCCCACATCCCAGTTGGATCCACAGGCCGCTGAGGAAGTCTTGACCACGCTCCAGAAGCTGAACGCTGACCTGGGGCTGACCATCGTCCTCTCGGAGCATCGCCTGGAACGGGTGGTGCAGTATGCCGACCGTATACTATACCTGCCTGGGAATGGCCAGACACCATTGGTTGGCAAGCCAGACGAGGTTCTGATGCAGGTCCAGTTGATCCCTCCGCTCATCGGCCTGGCCAAGGAACTGGCATGGCACCCCCTGCCCCTCACCATCAAGGAGGGGCGTCGATTCGCCCGGTCCCTGCAGCTGAGGCCACTTGAAATACACCCGGCCGTTCAGGAACAAAGGGTAAGTACCGAGCGCCCCGTCATCAGAATACATAACCTCTGGTTCTCTTACGATGGCCAGGAAGCTTTGCGCGGCGTCAACCTGTCGGTCAGAGGGGGAGAGTTTGTGGCCTTGATGGGCCGCAACGGTTCCGGCAAGACCACCCTGCTGAAGCATCTGGTGGGCCTGCTGCGGCCGCAAGAAGGAAAGGTAGAACTATGGGGCGAGGACATCAAAGGGAAAGCCACAGAGGACATCGCGCGAAGGGTCGGCTATGTGCCTCAGAATCCTGGGTCGCTTCTCTTCGCCGATACCTTGCGGGACGAACTGGATTTCACCCGCCGCAGTCATGGACTGGAGACCGGGAACTACGCGGATCTACTGAAACTCCTATATCTGGAACAGTATGCCGATACCTACTCCCGAGACCTGAGCACCGGGGAGCGGCAGCGGGCAGCCATGGCAGCCATTCTGGTCGCCGAACCACAGATAATTCTGTTAGACGAACCCACCCGAGGCCTGGACTACTACCAGAAGCGAACCCTCGCCCAATTTCTGTCCAGAAAGCGGGAGGAGGGAAGAACGATTATTATGTCAACTCACGATGTGGAATTGGTGGCTCAATGTGCTGATCGGGTGGTCATACTGGGCGAGGGACAGGTGGTAGTGGATGGGCCAGCGCGGTCGGTAATGAGCAAATCAATGGTCTTCTCCTCACAGATAAACAAGCTGTTTCGCGATGACCGCTTCCTGACGGTGGAGGATGTGCTGGAGGCCGTGAACAGATGAGTTCAGGTAGCTCAATATTGCTGAGAAAAGGATTGAGCACCGCCATCCTGACCGTAGCTACACTGGTGGGAATCGGGGCCTTCCTGTATCCCTTCCTCATCACCCCTCAGCAGGGACCACATAGCTCTATGACCCGCCTGGTAGACGCTCCTTTCACCTTCGTCATCCTGCTAGGGCTATGCCTCATAGTGATCGTGGCCAACCTAGAGACGCGGCAGATGAACTCAAAAATCGTCGCCGTGCTAGGGGTCCTGGTCGCCATCAACAGCGTGCTGCGCCTGATACCTGGGCCTGCTGGCTTCACCGCAATGCTGTTCTTGCCCATCCTTTGCGGCTATATATATGGTGCCGACTTCGGCTTCCTCCTAGGCGCGATCTCGTTCCTCATCTCTGCGATCATCACTGGCGGTCTAGGACCTTGGCTGCCCTATCAGATGCTCTCCGTCGGCTGGATGGGCATGGCCTCCGCGTGGCTCCCCCAACTACTCCGCTTCGGACGAGGCGAGGTCATATTGTTGGGGTTGTGGGGGGCGCTGTTGGGGTTGGTATTTGGAGCCGTCATGAACCTTTGGTTCTGGCCCTATATCGTGGATATGGGCCAGTCTGGAATGTATTGGCAACCGGGGGCTGGGCTGGGGGAAAATCTGGGCCGATATGCCGTTTTCTATATCACCACCTCTCTGTGGTGGGATATAGGGCGAGCAGGAGGGAACCTGGCACTGATCCTCCTCTTCGGCGCTCCGGTGCTTCACCTTCTGAGACGCTTCCAAAGACGCTTTCAGTTTGTGGCCGAATGAGCTGTACCGCACTCGCTCAACATGAGCAGGAAGCCGCTGCAGCCCATCCATCGAACTAGCTGCAACCAAAACCGATAGGCTGCATGTTCTCCCTGGAATTCTCACAGGAGCCAAGCCACTAACGCAAGAGAGTCATCCAATCACTGCTCTAGAACTCGATCCCCTTGCGTGGCTCCACACCGGCCTGAGCGGGATGTTTTACCTTGGCGAAATCGGTCACCACGTCGGCTATCTCAACTATGGCTGCTGGGGCAGAGCGGCCCGTTAGGACGATGGTAGTGCTCTCGGGCCTGCTGTTGATGAGATCGATAATTGGATCCACGTCTAAGACCCCCTGGTGGAGAAGTAGGTTAATATCATCGAGTACGCAGACGTCGCACTCCCCTCCAGCCAACAACTCACTAGCCCGATTCAGAGCTGC
>JBFFDV010000108.1:0-8759 GCA_041559215.1 Anaerolineae bacterium
CACTCCTCGAAAGCCACCTGCTCCGCTTCGTCGCCCATCGTGTACAGGTCCTGTTGATACATATCGGCTGGGTAATCGGGCGGCCCGCCTCGTAACAGGTCCCCCGCTCGCAAGCCATAGTATCCCGTGGCATCGCTGGCCAGCAGTTGGTTCAGATATTCTATCCCCTCTTCCACGTCGTCATGCTCCAGATAGGCCTTACCCAGCCAGAAGAGAGTCCTACTCCGCATATCCGACATACCATACTTTTGCAGCAGGCTCTCCCACATCTGCCGAGCGTCCTCATATCGGCCGAGGCGGTAATGGCCCAGACCGGCGCGGAAGAGGGCCGGGGCAGCATATTCGCCTAGAGGGAACCTTTCCATCAGGTCCAGGTATTCGCTGATAGCCTCTTCGAAATCCCCCTCATCCTCCAGGAGGTTTGCCAGCTTCCACAATGCATCGTCCGCCAGGGCGTCGCCAGGGCGGGAGGCAAAGAACTGGCGATAGGTGTCCATAGCGAACTCTTTGTTCTCAATCAAGATCCAAGACTTGGCGATCTCCAACCAGGCCTCGCCGATCCGCGTGCTGTCGGGGTGATCCTCGATCAAGGTCTCCAGTTCGCTGATGGTCAGATAGTGAGCATAATATCCCCTGTAGGCGAGGGCCGCGTAGTAGTGGGCATCCGCTGTGTCTTCGACGTTCTCTAAATAATCGTAGAAGGCCAACACCGCTGGGTCGTAGAGGCCGTTGTAGTAGTATATCAATCCCCGCTGGAAACCATTGACCGCTGTGCTCTCCAGGGCGTCCAGTTCCTCCAAAGCCTGATACGCCCGATAGGTACGCGGGTAGCCGTTGGCCAATTGGGCGAAGGTCTGGGCCGCCTGGTCGATGTCCTCCCACTCCTGGTAAGTGCTGGCCATTTTATGTAGCGTCTCCGCGCGGGTGCCGTCGTTCTGGGCCTTATCGAGAAGGCGGCGATAATAGCCGATGGCGTCCTCGTACTCCTCCAGACGGCGCGAGGCGAGGGCCAGGTTCTCCAGGGCCTGAAGCTGCAAAGTGAGCGGCGGCGCTAAGTCCAGCACTTGCTCGTATTCCTCCAACGCCTCCTCATACCTTTCCAATTGCATCAGACAGTAGCCGATAAAGATATGGACATAGTCGGAGATGACTGTCCTCTGACCGCCATATTCCTGATAGGCGTCGATGGCCTCGTCCCACATGCCTAACTCATTGTAGGCGGTTGCCAGGCGGAAGGTGGCGAAGGGGTACCATTCGTCTTCAGGGTATTGCTGCCTGAACTGTTGAAGGGCTTCCACCGCCGCTGGATAGTTTTTCTCCTCCAGATACACCTCGGCCATGCTATAGAGAGCTTCTCGGGCGAGGATGCCCTCCGACTGGACAGAGAGGACGCTTTGATAGTCAGCGATGGCCGCCTTGTAGTCGCCGTTCCGCTGGTGAACCAGACCTGCCCCCAGCGCCTCGTCTGGTGGCAGCATTGGGGTAGGAGTGGGAGTAGGGAGCGGCGTCGGAGTGGGGGACGGGGCGGGAGTAGGAGTCGGCGTAGGCAAAGGGGTGGGCGTAGGCGAGGCCAGAGGCAGGGGGACAGGGATGGATTCACCACAGGAGGTGACCAAGAGCGCCAGACCCACAATGATGGGCAAAACACTCCTGGCGACCTTTATGAAAAATCTAGCGAAAAGTGGCTGTGTCTTCATCTTGCTACACATGAGCCGACTATAGCACAACTGGGCTTTTTCTACCACCACCCCTTCAATGAGGGAAGGGGGGCATCAGGGCAGTGCGGCCGGTGGTGGCATTTGACATGCGGAGAAACCTGTGTTATTCTCCCCCTCATCGCTGTCCGCTGTACCAAATACAGAAGGAGGTAGAATGTGACGAAGCGATTTGTGATTTTCTTATTGTTGGTGAGTTTGTTCCTGCTCGCTTGCGGTGGTTTCCCAGCACCTGCCGCAGAGCCAACCGCGCCGCCCACCACTGCACCCACCGAGGCGGCGCAGCCTACCGGCACGCCCGTGCCAGAACCAACAGCTACACCGGAGCCGACAGCCACTCCAACCATCGAGGCGCCAAGCCCAACACCAGAGCCCACGTCCACACCGGAACCCACTGCGACGTCGGTACCAACCACACCTCCACAGCCAACCCCTACGCCGACACCTGGGCCGGTCGTCGTATTCCGCGATGACTTCAATGGTGCCCTGGCGGCGGGGTGGAGTTGGGTTCGTGAGGATCCAACGCATTGGAATCTGACCGACGTCCCCGGCTCACTGCGCATCATTCTGCAGCCCCAGGGTGTCAACACTGGGGCGAACAACGTTGTCCTGCACCCGGGGCCCGGCGGCAAGTTCGAAATCGCCACGTTGGTCAAGTTCACACCCACCACCAACTTCCAATTCGCTGGTCTGCTAATCTACCAGGATGATTCCAACTACATGCAGTTCGGCCGGGCTTTCTGCGACCGACCTGATATTTGTGTTGGCAATGGCATCTATTTTGACAACATCCAGTCCGGTGAATTGGTCGGACCTAACCACGCGACTGCCACTGCGAGTCAATCGCAGGCCTACCTGCGGCTGCGGCGCGAGGGGAATACGTACACCGGCTACTATAGCGAGGATGGGACCAACTGGACGACCATCGGTCAGCACACCAGTAGTCTGACGCCGTCACATGTGGGCCTAGTCGCTGCCCAGGCTTTGGAAGCCGAAACGACTGCGGACTTCGACTACTTCACGATCACAGCGCTGCCATAAGTGGGGTCCTGCTTCATCGCCAGTCGGCCGCAGCGCGGCTGGCGTGCCATGCAGTCTCTTAATTGAGGCTTGTCACCGCGGGGGGGAGAGGCATCCTCCCCGCCTCAAACAAGGCTAGACTCTTCTTACCTTCCAAACAGGGAGGTGATGAGCCGCCAGTAGCCCCGGAGATACTGGCGCAGGGTGAACTTCAGCATGTATCTCCAAATCTCTCTCTTCCAGGGCATACGCGAGGTCAGGCCCTTGATCATTTTGATGGGATCGGTGTAGAAGGAGGTGAAGCACGTTATATACAGATTCGTAACTTCCCTACGGGAGAGATGCTCGGTAGCCATGATGGCGTTAGCCATGTCATACAGAGAGTAGTCCATGGTCTCCAGCCAGCCGTTCTCCCTGGCCTCCTCGAACACCTCTGTGCCGGGAAAAGGGGTATAGACGGTGAAGACAGGGAAGTCCACATCCAACCACTTGAGGAAATCCAGCTTGCGCATGATGGAGCGAGCGCCGTCTTGGCGGGTGCCGATGATCATCAACCCTTGGGAGACAATGCCGTGCTCCCGCAATAGCCTCACTGCTTCCCGCACCTGCGCGACGGTCAACCCCTTGCGCATGTTCTGCCACTCCTCTTCGGACGCCGCCTCTATGCCAAGCTGCACCATCAGGTTTCCGGCACGGTGCATCAGCGGCAGATGCTCCCGGTGCTTTATGATCAGGTCCACCCGCCCCTGGTAGTACCAATCCAGACGAAGGTCACGGCGGAGTATCTCCTCGCAGATCAGTGCCATATGCTCCCCGTCCACGTTGAAGCAATCGTCGCCGAACCAGATAGACTCTCGGCCATACTTGCGATAGAGCAACTCCAATTCATCGCCCACCGTCGCCGGATCCCGAGGCCGCCAACCTGGTCCCCAGAAAGTACGTTCCGAACAGAAGGTGCAGTTGTAAGGGCAACCACGGCTGGTCAGAACGGTGCAGAACTTCTGGAACACTGTGAAATAGTAGCTCCCCATAGGCAGGAGATGATAAGCGGGCAAGGGCAATTCGTCCACTTCCACAGGCCCCGGCAGTGGCATCTGCACCACCTGACCCTCCTTGCGGAAGGCGATGCCTTTGACCTGGGCTAGGTCGCCGCTGCCGTCTAGGCAACGTACCAGGTCCAGAATCACCCGTTCCCCCTCCCCCCGGCCCACGATGTCTATCTCAGGGTGGTCCTCCAGCGTTTCCTGGTCGGTGAAGGTGACGTGAGGGCCACCAACCACGGTGACGATGTCCTCGTCTATCCCTTTGGCCATCTGCATCACCCGCAAGGCCTCGGGAAAAAACGTCGTCATTGCCGAGGCCCCCACCAAGGTTGGCTGTGCATCGGCCATGGCTTGCTGCAGATCTCCCCAGGTCAAGTGGGACGCGTTGCAGTCTACAATCTGCACATCTACGCCATTGATCTCCAGCACCGCAGCCAGTTGCGCCAGCCCCAACGGCGGGGCGATGAAATCACCCATCATCTCCCAAGGCACCTTCGGCGGTTCAACAAAGAGCACTTTCATGACTCACCACCTCTCTGGCGGTGATTATAGCACATCCGACGACGGCTACCCAACAGTCCATCGGGGCGGCGATAGGTTCAAGATTTGGTTTGAGGCGATAGCAGTTGAAGAATTGAGCGTCCAACAAGAAGACACCAGGAAGGGGAAGATCTTCACAGCGGACCTTTTAATCTCTCCCATTATGGCGCTGAGCACCTCACCTGCGCGGTAAGGTGCTCAGCGTAGGTCCAGCGATCTTGCTGCGCTGTGGGGATTGTTCTCTATACGCGCCTAGCTCCCGCCATCCTCTCTTACCCTCCTCAAAAGCGTGGTGCTGGACTACTCTGATCTTTGCCCGTTCCCCCTTTGCCTCTCGCTCGTGCCCGCAAGACCTAACAGATTCCTAAAGTCAGAGGAAGACAGGATTAGTTGTGACGCTCCGTTCTTGCAGAGCGCCTGGACAAGCTGTATTGCCAAGGGGATATCAAATTGTTCAGTAGGATGTGCATTTGCCATACGTCGCATGCTGTCCAGCGCCTTCGCTCTGGTAAGGCTATCGATCCTAACCTCCTCGGCAGCGACAATAGCATTTTCAAGATTCTCTGGAAGCTTCACACCCGTCAATATGACCCCATTGCTCTCGATGGTGATCCCGAAACGCCTGACCTCGTTTTGAAGCCCGTTCCGGATTTCTCTGCGGATGGCACCCCAAGCTCCCTCATCACGTACAGAGCCTGACCGGCGAGAGGTAAACACAGCCTGTACGACCCCCTCAGTCAAGACCCGGATCGTTTGGTCCCACATTGCCTCGGAGTAGAAAACTACCTGCGACAACATGTCATTTGCCGCTTGGTCAGGATCTACCCGATAAAGCACCGTCAGACAAAACTCCTCAAGGGAAATCCGGTCGGAGGTAAGGACGCCCTCCAAAACCATGGGTGTGAAGCGCGTACCTGTATAGATGGTCGGCCCCAGCTTCTCGACTGGCCAGAGAATCCAAGTGACGCCTCTGGCTAACCGCGTCACGAAACCTGCCGATACAACGGGCCTCACATGGTCCTGTGGGATGAAGCGAAGACCCGCAATTAAGGCTCCGACGGACCCGAGCGCTATCGCCGCCACAAGAGCGATCAGAGAACCCGAGAATACGGCGCCGATTGCAAGCACTACAGAGAAACCGCCGAGAATCAGCTCTATCTTCTTCATCTCTTCCGTCCTCCTTTCCCCCAAAATGAGCAACGAACATCCTCTTGCATTCTTGTTCACGCCCACTTACCGATCTGGTAATGCCCATGTTGCCCCCTACGCGGTGACCACAGTTATAATGATCTTCTTCGTCTCACGACGGTTCCTTGCAACTCTTTGCTCAACCTGTGACTGCCATCATGAAAAAGGCGCCGGCCATGCCCAGCATAATCATGAAGAGTAAGGCGAATACGCAGCCCTCCGCGCTGTCCTCGCCATTGACACGGCGGGACAGGGCAAATATTCCCCCAAGCGTCAAAGTCACGCCTATGCAGGCAGAACCTGCACCAAAAGCCAGCAGTTGAAAGAAGCTACCCATCTCCTCACCCTCCAACAACTCTGACAAGCCAAGCACAGGGCTCCTCTGCCGTTCTTATGCCTTTATATAGAAGATATCTCGACTATACTCAACATATTACATATATCTATGATATCAGATTTTTGATCGGCTGTCAAGTTACCTTTCACAGAACTAGAACCAACCACGGCCATTTTGGTGTGAATCTAATCCAATTTTCGTGCCTAAACAGCGTTTATCTGCAGATATCTGCACCTATATCCGTAAATCTACATACCTGCTTTGGACCACCCCGGCTAATCATCAACGGGAGCATCGCCACCGCCCTGTGAGCGAGCATGCAGCAGAGGCTAAGTCGAAGCGGGTAAGGATTGGAACAACTGCACGGTCAGCACCATAGGAGGGTAGAATGAGGCGCTTCCAGCCTTCAGGGCTGTCCAGCGTTGCTTACGGGGGCGACATCTCACCGATCCGAGAAGCCGCCCAATAGTGCTAACTGGGAGACCGTCTTCGGACTTCCAAGCTGTCTAGCATGATAGAGCGAGGTATATTAGCAGGCTATGATCTAGAGGATACTCTAGAGCCGATGGAGGAATTGCACTTGCTATTTGTGGATAAGGGCTGCGGAACTTGCCCTGAGAAAGCCGAACCGCAGCCTGAGGATATCTATATCGATCGCGCAAAAACTATCTAGCTAGCATGTATTCTGTATCTAACCCGCTCGCTGGCTGGCCCCTCCTTTCAGTCTCTCCCAACTCGACTACCCCTGTGCGGATTTCAGGGCCTTAAGCACCCTTTCTCGTAGTTCGGAGGGCAGGACAGGTTTTAAGATGATATCGAGGGCTCCAAAGTCCTTAAGCTCTGTAATGGTGTCTTCATTCGTGACCACTGTCAGAACGACACTGGGAATATCAATTGAGAGTTCCTCTCTAAACATCTTTAGAAGCTTAAGCCCAGGATAGCGTCCGAAGGTACCTTCCACCGCGCCTGTGGGTAATATCATGTCCAACAGGATTAGATCACAAGTCCTTACATCATCCAAATTGTCTAGCACGTCTTTGACAGAGCCAAGTTCTAAGAATTCGTATCCGGCTCGCTTCAGCGGCCTGATAACCGGTTCTATGATGTCAATATCATCCTCTATCCAAGCTATCTTTCCAGTCATCCTTCACCTCCTATGTTCGCTTGAAAGGCAAGCACACACTAAAAGTGGTCAACCAACCGGAGAGTTGATCTGTGCTTACAACCTTTATCTTTCCCCTATGCGCATCTATTACCTTGTTTACGAAGTATAGACCTCTTCCAGAGCCGGTCCTATACTCACGCTCCGTGAGCTTACCCTGATACCCTGGTTTGAATATCTTGTCGTATTCCTCTGGCAGAATGCCTACTCCAAAATTCTGTATGTCGATGCAGTAGAAATCCCCCCAGCATCGCCCTGTAATGTCGATGTACCGAGGACGATCATATGTGCCACGGAAGGAGTACTTTACAGCATTCTGCACCAAATTGTGCAGCGCCAACTGGATGTGCTTCTCAGAAATCTCGAGTTCAGGGGAACGTCCATTGATCAACTCAAGTTGGACATTGATTGATACGCCCTTGTTACTTGCCTCCGTTTCGTATAAAGCCCTGCTTTCATAGATCAGATGTGCTATCGGCGCACGCTCAAACCTGTAATGCTCCATGAACTCACCAAAGTTTTGGATCACCACATTCAGAGCCATAATCGAGTTAAGGACTTGCTTTGCACTAGCCACTGTGGCCTTTGCTACCCTTCTTGAGTCAAGAAGATCGAAGTAGAAGTTCTCGGCCAGCGCAAACACGGCTTGTAGCCGAATTTGAAGCTCATGAGTGACCTTCTCAACGCCAACTTCGAGCTCCATTTCCTTGGTACGCATAGTGCTGTACCACTCTGCAACTAGATGAGCCACTTCGAGCGCCTCCGATAGCTTCTCTTCCGGCAGAAATTCAGTCTCGGTAAAAAGACCTCTCATTCTTCGCTCATCCGTCTCATCAATATCCAGTGTCTCCAGCAATGCCTTATGATTCAAAACCGATGCTTTGTCATACCTCTCTCCTTTAAGCCTCATTTCTCCGAGCACTAAGGCCTCTTGCACTTCACCCTCAATCTCTATGGGGACGACATAGTTGTATAGGCCAGCGTGACACAGGGTCAGCTCAGGCTCTCTTGCACCTCGAATCCGCTGACACTGGTCATCAGCACATTTCCGAAGCCCTGTCTCCGACTCACGGATCGCCTTGCAATAGTCAGCATAGTTGCGCCTCGCATGCTCGGAGCTGAACTGTAAGTCTTTCCCTCCACGCCAAGAGAATAGCGCTGCTGGCAAGCCAGTCTTGCTGCTCAATATATCTATCAACACCTGATGAGCTGTTGCGTCGTAGTCAGTTATCTTGCTATTCGCCACCACGGTCATTCTCCTCCCCAAGTCACCCGCTTTCCAAGTCGCTCAAGACATCAGTTCAAGGCATCAGTGGAGGACGACGAGTTCGACTTAGAGTGTATGATCCTGATAATCTCTTTGAATACTTCGTCTGTAGGCTCGTATTGTAAGGCTTCCTGTAGCAATCGCCGGATCGTCTCGGACTTAAGCTTGGGCCTCTCAGCCAGCTCATATAAACCAGTCAGGTCATGCAGCATCACAAATTTGTCCAGGGAGAGTTTCTCAGCCAAATCTTCCAGAGCCTCTGTAGCCGCCGGATCGTCCAATTCATAAACTTGATGAATTCGCCGCTTCAGGGGCTCAATCTCGGCAAGTTGTGCAATGACTCGTAGCTCTTCCCTGCCATACTGTCTACCTCGAAGATCCCTAGCAGGCCGAGGCAGCTTTCCTTCACGCTCCCAGCGGTAGAGTGTACTCTTCGAGACGTTGAACATCTCGGCAACTTGTGCAGGCGAATAGGTGGTGTCTTGAC
>JBFFDV010000109.1:0-8610 GCA_041559215.1 Anaerolineae bacterium
AGTGCCGATTGGTAGCGTTCCTCGATCTCGTACAGTTGACCCAGGACATGGTGTCGCTCAGCCATGTTGGGATTATTCTCCAAGGCGGTTTCCAGAGCTGTAATCGCCTCTCCATAGTGCTCTGCCCCCTTGTAGGCCATTGACAAGGCATAATGATAGTCGCCTCTCATCGGTGCCAGTTGTGTGGCTGTTTCCAGAGCAGCTATAGCACGGTCCAACTGCTCAACAGCAAGATACGCCAGACCTAGCTCATAGTGGTTGGCAGGCTCTTCAGGTTTCATGTTGCAAGCTGCCAGAAACTCTCTAACCGCATCTTCGTCCCTGCCCATAGTCCGTAGAACCAGGCCTAGATGGTGATGATGCACAGGGTTATCAGGCTCCAGGTCAATGGCCCTCTTACACTCGGCAATACCCTGTTCCGCCCTCCCTGTCATCGCATATGTCAACCCCAACTGACTGTGGGCAAGCGCATCTTTTGGCCTCCTGGCCAACGTCTGGTGCAACTCGCGTTCCATGTCCTCAAACCAAGGGGTGGCCTGGGAAGATGGCAACGATTTGGCCACCTTTGCACCCACCACTGCAAGTTTTTCACGATACTCCGGTGAATCAGAAGCAGGTTGGATAGCTCGCTCATAAGACGCTGCCGCTTCCTCAAACCTCTCCTGGGCCTCATATATCAGGGATAGCTCATAGTGTGCCTCAGCATCGGCATCATTGAGAGAGAGTGCCTCGTGCAGACTCTCAATGGCCTCATCATAGTTACCTAGCCCGCGCATCAGGCTGCCCTTAAGCAGATAGTAGCTTGCCCGGTCTGGGGCTAGGTCAATGGCCTTTTGGCAGCTACTCATCGCTGCTTCGAGGTCTTCAATGTCGGCATACGCCTTAGCCAGTTCATAGTGGGCCTCATGGTCTCTTGGGTCCAATTCGATCGCTCTTTTCAATGCCTCAATTGCTTGCGTATACTCACCCAGGCTACGCAATGCTGCGCCCGCTCCCCGATGAGCTAACGCCGAACTAGAGTCGAGCTCGATGGCCTTTTGGAATTCCCAGAGCGCCTCCTGATACAACTTCTGCTCGTGCAGAGCTCGGCCGGCGGTCAAGCATATTTGCACATCCTTTGGATCCAAAGCCGCGGCCTTACCTAATGCCGCTGTCGCCTCATCCAACCGCCCCAATTCCTCAAACAGGCGGCCGAGGCGGAAGTGATGCTCCGCCTGATCGGGAGCCAGACGAGCCGCCTGCTCATATTGAGCCACAGCCTGCTTTAGCAGGCCCTGTTCCTCATATAACTGGCCAAGTGACGCTCGGTTCGCCGCGTTTCCGGGTGCGAGACGTACACTCTCCTCCAACTCTCCGGTGGCATCCTCAATCCGACCTATATCAGCCAGCACAGCCGCATAATGGGATCGATATTCGGCATGAGATGGTGCAAGATGTACCGTTCTTTCTGCTGCGGAGAGAGCATCCTCCAATCGACCTCCAGAACGGTATAACTGAGCAAGAACATCTTGGATGGCTGGTACTGCTTCGCCTTCCGACGAAGCGTGTTCGAGGACCAAGACGGCTTCATCATCCTGCCCAAGCGCTCTAAGCAGTTCAGCCACCTTCGCTAGGTAGGGACTGTGGTGAGGCTTCAGGTCGCGCGCCTGACGATACAGAGCCAGCGCCTTTTGTCTGTCCCCTTGAGCCTCCACTGCCTGACCGAGTTCGTACAACAGCTCGTCGTCGTCCTCGATCGACATACTTGCTCGCTCGAGAGCATCGATTGCGGCATCGTGTCTCCCCAGCAGAGCGTAGGCTCGCCCTAAGGAACGATGGTAAACTCCTACCTCGGGGCCCAGGCTACACGCCTTCTCCAAAAGCGTCACAGCCTTGTCAGGCTGCCCCTGCTCGAGATAGAGATCTCCAAGCTGAAAGCTGCTCTCTCCATCCTCCGGAGCCAACTCAACCGCCACTGCGAGAGCGGACATTGCCCCTGCCAAATCGCCCAGCCTCCGACAGGCCAGACCGTCCGAGAGCTGATACGTATGAACGTCTGGCGCAAGGCTCACTGCCCTTCCGTAGGCCCGGCAAGCTTCCTCCTCCCGCCCGACTTGCTCCAGACTCACTCCCAGTTGCCAATGGATCTCCGGGTCTTCGGTGTTAAGTGAAGCGGCCCGCTCCAGCGCGGCAACACTCTGTTCCCGGTCACCTTGGTCGCGAAGGAGTCTCCCCCTGCCCAGGTGATAGGCTGCATTTTCAGGTTCAAGACTGATCGCTTCGTCTAGATGTTCGATAGCTTCTTGTATTGTTCCCCGTTCCAAATACAGATTCGCCAAATGAGCGTGAAGAGGTCCTGCCGCTCTAACTAGAGGCAGGACAGTTTCTAGTGCGTCGATCGCTTTTTCAACTCGCCCCATGTCCCGAAGGGCCCTGGCGTACTGCAGTTGGAACTCTGGTTCCTCTGGCGCAAGCTCTGCGGCTCTCTCAAAATACGCGGCTGCTTCTGCGGGCAGCTCCATCTCTTGTAGCATCTTGCCCAAATCATAGTTCAGCTCAGGGCGGGAAGAGTCTAGCTCCAGCGCCTTCTCAGCTTCAACCCTTGCTTCATTCGAGCGCCCGAGACGATACGCTGCCGATGCCGCATGGGCATGATAATCCGACTCCTGGGGGCAGAGTGTAATGGCCTCCTGGTATTCCTCTAAGGCTCGTGCAAGCAGCCCGTCCGCCTCATAGGCCAGGCCTAGCAGAAAATGGGCTTCCCCATTGCGAGAATCCAGCTTTGCAGACTGCTCCAAATAATGTCGCGCTTCCTGCCGTCGTCCCATTTTCTGGCCCGCGGCGCCCGCTCGGAGATAATAGGTCGCATTGGCTGGTTGGACGGAGATAGCCTCAGCATATAGCCGCAGCGCTTCCTCTTCTCTGCCAGTTTCTTCGTAAACCGCACCTAGCTCTGCAATCGCATCGGCGAAGGACGCATTCAACTCAATCGCCCTCATCAACGATGTTACCGCCTCATCATTCCGCCGCAGACGATGCAGCAATGTGCCCAACTGGTAATGGTATGCAGCCTCTCCTGGTTCAAGCTCCGCAGCCACTTCATACTCAGCCTCGGCTTCATCAAATCGTCCCAATCGCTCCAAGAGAAGTCCTAGTTCATAATGAGCAACTGACGAGTCAGGGTCCAGATCCAGAGCATTTCTGACCTGAGACTCCGCTTCCCCCTTTCGGCCTAGGGAGCCCAGGATATTGCCAGCCAAAACTCGATAGTCGGGCTCGTCCGGTGTCAGTGTAATGGAGCGTTCGGAGTATATCCACGCTTCATCATAGCGTCCATGTGAAGTCAGCAGCGAGGCTAGTTCATATGACCAAGCAGCTTGGTCGGGATTCAGTTCCAGGGCTGCACGAAGATAATCCATGGCTTTTTCCAGATGGTTCGCGTCTCGTGACAGCACACCAGCCCGGTACTGATATTCAGGATTGATGGGATTGAGACGAGCCGCATGCTTATACTCTGCCAAGGCCTGCCGGCGCTGGCCGAGGCGGTCATACAGCGTACCCAGTTCGTAGTGCCAATCCGCTTGATTCGGCGCAAGCGCTAGGGCACGTTGCAATGCTTCAACAGCTTGGCCCCATCGCTCCTGTAAGGCAAGCAATTTGCCAATCCGTCGTGGGCACGATGCCTCGCGAGGATCGCGTGCCTCGGCCGCCTCATAGGCAGCCAAAGCCTCACCATACCATTCCTGCCTTTCATGAGCATAGCCCAGTTCCAGATAAGACCTTGCATCATCGGGATCGAGCATAATCGCTTGCTGAAGCTCCGCCTGAGCCTCGTCAAAGCGCTGCAGACGGTTCAGCACCACGCCCACGCTGCAATGATATGCAGCCACCTGAGGATTTAGCGCTATAGCGTGTTGGAAGGAAGTTAGAGCATCCTCAAGACGCTCTTGCTGCAGATAGGCCAGACCCAACTCGTGGTAGGTATCTGAGTGGGCAGCGTTTGCTCCCTCGACCGCCTCTTCCAACTCCGACACGGCCCTATCGGGCTGGTCGAGTTCACGATAGAGTAGGCCAAGATTTCGTCGTGAGATCAGTCTTCCGGGTTTCTCCAGCCGAGAGGACTCCGAGCCACTTCTTGGATATTTCTCTCGATATCCAAGCATCTTCCCGTCCAGAGGTGTGTCGTCTTGCTCCCTGCTAAGCATGCCCTCAAACAGGGCGGTTGCTTCCTCATACTTTCGCAAGCCTTTCAGCGCTTGACCCAGTCGATACACCGATACGGGGTCAAGGGTGTCAACAAGAGCAAGTGAACCCGCCAACTGGCGTGCCTCATGAGGACTCTCATTGTAGGCAAGACATTCGGCTGCGATGCGAGGACCCCAGCCGTCAATCTGAGTTTCCAGCAGTTGCTCCAGGTAGGCTCGACGATCCGACAGGAAATGATATAAGTGAATCAGAACGCCTTCCCAATGCTGTGCCACTTCATCGGAATCAAGGCAAATGCTTGTTGATAGCGAGCCTGAATAGGATTCGCTTATGGCTAAAGCAGCGAGGAAATCCCGTACCATAGGTTCAGCGAAGGAGATCGTGTCTTCCCTCTTCGAGACGGTTAGCGCCCCTGTGGACGCCAAGCTGCTAACCTGATGCCGCGAGAGACCGATACCCACGGGGCCTAGCTGGGCGGCGATTTGCTCGCGATCAAGCTCGGCTGCTCTCTCAGCGCCGAGCAGATGCGATTGCAGGGCCAAGGCAGCCAAAGCCCTTCTTGCCTCGTCAACTCCCAGGTCACCCGGCAGAGAAGCCATAGCCTCCAGCAAGCGTTGGACTCCCACCTCCACGACATCACTGCTTCTAATCCAGCCAAGGCCAGTGGTTGCCTCCCTTGCCAACTCGACGAGGCTCGCTAAGAAGAGGGGGATTCTTAGCAGCTTCCAGAGTCGCTCGTCCGCTCTCGCCCTCCATAACGTGACGGCTGACACGGATGCAGGGAGCTGGCTCTGTATGTACACCATCCGGTCTTCGTCATTTAGATCCGCTAGTTCGAGAACGTAAGGATCTTCAAGCCAACGGCGAAAAGCTCCATACTCATCAGTACGGCAAGCGACGATGCACTTTCTGTTCCCCATTTCGACGAGGCGAGCCAACTCGTCAAGCAGGTAGTTATCACGAACGCGTTCCAAGCCATCTAAGAGGAACAAAATGGGCTCGCGCTCGAGTATACGAATCAAACCTTCTCTAGGTACTGCTAGCCCGTACTTCTCGAAGATATCTAAGAGGACGGGCTCCAGACCGTTGCTATGCCCGGATGGGGGCAATTCAACATAGAGTGGCAGGTACTGGACTGGGGCAGCCTCGCCCTTGACCCGCGACTTCTCTGCATCTAGTAGGCGTTGTGCCTGCTCATGGGCCAGCCACCGTAGCGTGGCCGTCTTGCCAGCCCCTGCCTTTCCTATGAGCACAATCTTCCCCCAGCCCTCAACTGATGACAGAATGTCCGATGTGCTCATGACCGTATCGCAGTCCGACTCAGGCCTTGGCTCGCCCTCATGTCCATCCGACACAAAGTCCTGGAATGGCGTTACACGCAGCGGGACATACGAGGATAACAAACCTTGAAACTCCGGGTCATCCCGTAAACATCGCAGGTACTTCCTCAAGGTAGCTGCTAGGTCTATGATTTCCACATTGTTCCCACCTGCAGCCACTGCGAACTCGCGCACATCTTCGCTCTGTAGTTCGCTCATCCTTTCACCCTCACACTCTGCCAATCATCCAGAAGGCGACCACGCAGATCATGACTCCTACGACACACAGAAATGCCCCTACGCCGGCCGCCGTGCGAATGAGTTGGTTGACAGCGTCTACCAGGCGGGACGCGGAATCGATCAAGGGTGCCACAGAGTCCTGCGTGATAGCTCGGCCACTGATCCTGACAGACTGAGCCGACAACTGCTTCATCGTCTGTTGATACTCCTTCGCCAGAATGATCCAGAGACCGGAAAGAGACGATAGGATTCCGATGAGGAAAAGGCTTACCGACATGGCAATCTGAATTTCATAAGTCATGCTCCTAACCCCCTTGCAAATGACAATCTGTCAGCCATTATCTGGCTTATCAACATCTTCATATCTTCGATAATGAAGGGCTTCGTAACATACCCATGGATCCCAAGCCTACGCACTTCCGCCTCTGTTTCTGGAGAGCCGTAGGCGGTCATGACGATCACTTTCATGAAAGGATCGAACTGGCGCACAGCTTTTATCAAGGCCAGGCCGTCCATGTCCGGTAGACGTAGGTCAACTATCATGAGGTCAAATCTGTCTGTAAGCACCTTCTTCAGGGCCTTCTCGCCAGCATCCACCACCTCGACCATAAAAGGAGGCGTTGCATCCTCTAGACTCTGCCGCAGGAAAAAGGAGAGCGTGTCTTCGTCCTCCGCTATTAGCAACTTTGCCGATGAGTCTGACATCATGCTCCTGCTCACAACCTCTGCCACAAAGGGTCTCTACTCATATATTAGTGCAAGATCCGTGCCAGGCTGATAACGCAAAGAGGCAAGGCGCAAGGGAGAGTAGAGCCGAAACGCCCACTCTCAGAGGACGTATCTCTGGGCGCACAACCTATGGGCGCAAACAGCTGACTCCTACTAGATGTTGTGGCGCTACGGTCTTGGGAAGTCAGGCACCCGCCCACAGGAGAACGCGACCAAGGATGAAGAGTACTACATGTAGGTATCCGATTTAGATGACATCCGACGCCAAGTGATGAGGAAAATCACTCAGTGTGGAAAATTCCACACCGCAAGAATCGTGTGGATCACGACCAAGGGGAATGCGTCAATCAAGGAGAGGCCCAGGACACACCTACGAGAGGAGTTACATCCATATAGCGGGCGGGATCTTTGCAGCCCTGCCCAGGGCATGGGCAGAAAGTCACAAACTGCACCGCCGGGATACTTCAATGCTCTGGCTGTAGGTCATACTTCTGTATGCTGTAGTTGAGAACGTCGCGGCTTATCCCCAGGAGTCTCGCCGCCTGACTCTTGTTTCCTTCAGTCCGGGTTAGCGCCTCCCTAATCATCTGCTTCTCGATATGAGCTATAGTAGCCTTCATGTCAACGCCGGACGATATGGGTGGAATAGGTACGAGATTGCTTGCAAAAGCCATGCTCGGCTCTTTGCGCACAATCTCCGCCGGTAGATCGCCTACGTTGATCACATCGCTGCTGCATAAGATCATCGCTCGCTCGATGACATTGCGTAGTTCGCGCACGTTTCCCGGCCACTCGTATTGCCGCATCAGACGGAGAGCATCCTCCGAGATGCTTTTCACATTCGTGGCTCTAGTCCTGTTGAAGTGTGCAATAAAGGCCGCTGCGAATTTCTCAATGTCTTCGATCCGTTCGCGAAGTGGGGGTATGTCTATCACCACAACGCTCAAACGATAGTAGAGATCCTCACGGAACGCCCTCTCGTGAATGAGTTCTCGGAGATCTTGGTTGGTGGCGGCGATGACTCGAAGGTCAACATGCATATCTTTCATGGCGCCTACCCTGCGCACACTCCCTGTTTCAAGAATGCGCAGGAGCTTGGCCTGCAGCTCCGGTTTTAGAGTACTGATCTCGTCCAAGAAGAGTGTACCACCATCTGCCATCTCTATCAGTCCACGTTTTTGACGCCTGGCATCGGTGAAAGCCCCGGCTTCGTAGCCAAATAGTTCAGTTTCCATCAAAGTATCTGGAATGGCCGCGCAGTTAATGGGAACAAAGCCCTTCATTGCTCTAGGACTCATGCGATGTATGGCCTCAGCCACGACCTCCTTGCCAGTCCCACTCTCTCCCTGGATCAGAACGCTAGCCTTGCTTGGTGCTACGCGCTCGATGAGCCGCATGATATCCTTCATCTGCTTGCTCTCACCAACGATGAATTCATGGTCCCGATTCTGCTGGGAGCGTAGTCGCTGAATCTCTCGACGCATAGCCTGCGATTCCAAAGACTTGGAGGCGGTGAGGCTAAGCTCGGCCAGATTGATGGGTTTCTCCAAATAGTCATAAGCTCCCAACTTCATCGCTTGTACTGCACTCTCAACTGCAGCATGTCCCGTCAGCACTATCACCGGCAAATCTGAATCCGCCTTCTTTATCTCATATAATACGTTTAACCCATCCCCATCAGGCAACTTCAAATCCAACAATACAAGGTCTATCTGCTGCCTAGTTACTACTTCCAGCCCCTCTCGCGCTGTGTGCGCCACCACAGCCTGATAACCATTCTCCTCCAATGACTCCCTCAGAAAGTAACTCAGCGTCTCTTCGTCATCTATGATCAGTATCCTCTCGTTCATCATCCTCCCCTCCTGGCCAAGGGAAGCCTCACTATGAACCTTGTCCCTTTCCCCACCTCGCTCTTTACCTCTATCCGTCCCCCGTGCTCGTTGATGATCGGCCGCGCAATCGATAAACCCAAACCCGTTCCTCTAGGCTTTGTCGTATAGAAAGGCTGGAATATCCTCTCTAGGTCCTCCTCCCTTATTCCAACCCCTGTATCCCTTATCTCTACCTCTAAGTAACCTCCATCTCCCCCTGCTACGCTCCCTTGCCCTGGCCCGGTTACCGCTATACTCAACTCCCC
>JBFFDV010000110.1:0-8584 GCA_041559215.1 Anaerolineae bacterium
AGCATTGGTCATCGGTGGCGGTGTTGCTGGCATGACCGCCGCTCTGAATCTGGCCAGCCAAGGTATCCAGGTGCATCTGGTAGAGCGAGAGCAGGAGCTCGGCGGTCTCGTACGAAACGTGCGCACGCTGTTACCTACCGAGCGGGAGACCGAACAACTGCTGAGACCCCTTGTGGAGCAGGTTAGAAACCACTCTCAGATCACAACCTATCTGGATGCTGAGGTGGAAAACGTTGATGGCTTCATCGGCGACTTCGATGTCACCATAGCTACCGATGGGCAGATGGAGGAGCTCAAGGTGGGCGCGGTGATCGTGGCTACCGGTGCGCAAGAGCTCAAGCCCATTGGCCTGTACGGCTATGCCACACTGCCCAATGTGGTGACTCAACTGGAGTTTGAGGAGAGGTTCAAGCAGGAGGGCGCTGATATCCCCAGGAATGTGGTGATGATCAACTGTGCTGGGGCACGCGTTCCCGAAAGGACGTATTGCGGCCGCTTCTGCTGCACCACAGCCATCAAGAACGCTATATGGCTCAAGGAGCAAGATCCTGAAGCCAGTGTTTATGTGCTTCAGCGTGATGTAATGGCTTACGGCGTTGACATCGAGGAGCTCTACCGGCGCGCCATGGAACTGGGCGTCAGGTTCATCCGGTACGACATCGAGAACCCACCTCAGATCGTAGGGGAGGAGCGAGTTGAGGCGGTCAAGGTCTACCATGAGTTGATGGGCAGAGAGGTGATTTTGCCTGCTGACTTGCTTGTTCTGACCACACCCCTGGTGCCAAGAGAGGACAATGAGAGGCTGTCCAAGATGCTGAAGGTGCCGCTGGGCAGTGAAGGGTTCTTCCTGGAGGCCCATCTTAAGCTGCGACCGATAGAGTTCGCCACGGACGGCGTCTATGTCTGCGGCTCGGCTCGCTATCCGTCCAACATCCCTGAAAGTGTATCCCAGGCCTACGCCACAGCAGCCAAGGCTGCGATCCCCATCCGGAATGGTTTCGTGCGTGTGGACGCCATCACCGCCTTCTGCGATGAGCGGACCTGTGCCGCCTGCGGGAACTGCGTCGAGGTTTGCCCCTTCGGGGCCATCGAGCTACAGGAAGGCAGGTTTGGCAGGACAGCCCAGGTCAATGTTGCCCAGTGCAAGGGGTGCGGCTGTTGTGTGGCCGCCTGCCCCAGCGGGGCCATGCAGCAAAGAGGATTTGCAGACAAACAGCTGTTCAGCATGATATGTGCGCTGGCTGAGGAGATGACAGGTGGTGTCGGGAGATAGAGGCGGGGACGGTTTCGAGCCCAAGATTCTTATTTTCGCCTGCAATTGGTGTTCTTACGCCGGGGCTGATCTTGCTGGCGTGTCCCGTCTGCAGATGCCTCCCAACGCGCGGGTGATTCGTGTCATGTGCTCGGCCCGCGTGAAGCCGGAGTTCGTCATCACGGCTCTGTCCCAGGGCCTGGATGGCGTGCTGGTCCTTGGTTGTCATCCGGGAGACTGCCATTATTCGGAGGGTAACTACCTGACCAGGCGAAGGGGGCTCTTCCTGAAGAACCTGCTGGAATATCTGGGCATCGAGCCGCAAAGGTTCCAGGTGAGATGGGTTTCGGCCTCTGAGGGGGCAAAGTTCGCCGATATTGTTTCGGAGGTGACGGGGCAGATCAAAGCCCTGGGTCCGAACAGGCCGCCGGGCCATTCCGAGTGAAGCAACACAGGAGAGACTTTATGGAGGACAAACTGCGAGACATAGTTGGGAAGCTGCTTGCTGAGGGGACCGTCGAATACTTCATTGGCTATTGCCAGGGGGCCGAGCCGTCACACGTCGTTCCTTGTTTTGTGATGGGGCAGGACGAGGTCGAGAAACTGATCTGGGGTCCCCTTTGCCTCCAGAACCTGAGCAAGTACGTTCTCCAGGGCAGGGACCTTGAAGGGAAAGTGGGCCTCTTGGTCAAGGGGTGCGACGCCCGAGCCATCGTTGAACTGCTGAAGCAGAACCAGATTGAGCGAGACAAGGTTGTGGTGATAGGAGTGCCTTGCCAGGGCCTGGTTGATCGGGCGAAGCTGGAAGAGGTGCTTGCGGTGCCGCTGGAGGAAGTGAGCGGGATAGAAGACATCGGCAAGGCTTTCCTGGTCAGCATTGGAGAGGAGAAGCGGGAGGTTCCCAAGGAGCAGTTGCTGCGCGAGAAATGTTTTTACTGCAAGCATCCGGTCTCCTTCGAATATGACTTCACCTTGGGGGATATGGTTCCTCTCTCCATAGATGGGGATAGAAGTGAATTCGCCCTGGTGGAAGACCTGGAACAGCTTCCGTCGGAGGAGCGGAGGGCCTTTTGGCAGAAGCAGTTCGAGCGCTGCATCCGCTGCAACGCCTGCCGGGAGGTATGCTACGCTTGCTATTGCAAAGAGTGCATATTCGACAAGAAGGTGCCACGCTGGCTCAGCAAGACGCCTTTCCTATCTGACAACGAGCTTTACCACCTGATCAGGGCCTATCATCTGGCCGGGCGGTGTGTAGATTGCGGCGAGTGTGAAAGGGTATGTCCCATGCACATCCCCCTGAGCCGTCTATACAAGAAGGTCCAGAAGGACGTGGCCGAGTTATTTGATTACGAGGCGGGGATGGAACTTGATGAGGCGCCCCCGTTGACCACCTTCGAACTGGATGACCAGGACCCGTTCATGTAGGAGGACAACAAGTGGAGAGAAAGAAAATCCGGAAATCTGATCTGGGTCGCTGGCTGGACAGGATAGCCAAAGAATACGAGTTAATCGGCCCTACGGAGGACGATGACATAGTCCGTTTTGCGCCAGTCGATTCGAGTGCTGAACTGGTCTTGGACTTCGCCAATTCGCTCATCCCAGCAAAAAGCCTCTTCTTCCCTCAGGCGGAGAGCCTCTTCTCCTTCCAAAAAAGGGGAGAGGAGATCGAGTTAGAAGCGACGACGCCCATGGACAGGGATAGGGTGATCTTTGGTATTCGCAACTGTGATATGGCGAGCCTATCTCTTCTAGACAGCGTCTTCATCGAGGATCTTGAAGATGTTTACTATAAGGAGCGGCGTGCGAGAACCGCGTTGATAGCATTGGCCTGTCCCACCCCTCCCCGCTCAAGCTGTTTCTGCACGACTTTCGGGATAGACCCACTGTCGTCCGAGGGCAGCGACATTTTGCTGACCGGTGTGGGCGACATCTACTTGGTCGATGTCTCCACCGAGAAGGGAGAGAGCCTGGTGGCCTTGTCGGAGGAGATTTTCTCGCCAGTGACCGAGGAGGAGGCGCAACAGCTTCTGCCACCATCAGTCGAGATGAGAAAACTGGATATCAGCGAGCTGCGAGAGAGGATAGACGCTCTCTGGGAGGATCAATACTGGCAGAAGATAAGCCTGCCCTGCCTGGGCTGTGGTATTTGTACATACGTTTGCCCTACCTGTCATTGTTTCGACATCGTGGATGTGGGATCGACATTTAAGGGGGAGCGGTACCGCTGTTGGGATTCCTGTATGTATAACGATTTCGCCCTCATGGCTAGCGGGGAGAACCCACGCCCGACCAAGAGGGAGAGGATCCGCAACCGATACTTCCACAAGTTCAGCGCTTTCCCCTCCAGGTATGGGACGGGATATGCTTGTGTTGGTTGTGGGAGATGCCTGGTGCATTGTCCAGGTGGTATGGAGATTACTGAGGTCATTAAGGACATCTTGGCCAAGGAGGGCGTAAGTGAGTGACAATATCTACCTGCCTTCACTAGCCACCATCACTGAGGTGCGGCTGGAGACGCCGGACATCAACACTTATGTCGTGAACTTCGACGACCCACGACTTAGGGAGTCCTTCATCTACCAACCCGGACAGTTCGCGGAGATTTCCGTCTTCGGGGTTGGGGAATGTCCCATCGGCATCGCCTCCTCGCCGACGTGGAAAGGGTTCCTGGAGTTCTGTGTCAGAGCTGTTGGCACGGTGACGAACGCCATCCAGGATCTGGATGTGGGGGACAAGCTGGGGGTGAGAGCCCCTTTGGGCAATTCATGGCCTACAAAGGAGATCGAAGGTAAGGACTTGCTCTTCATCGGGGGAGGAATCGGTCTGCCCCCCTTGCGCTCTCTGATCCAGTACGTATTGGACAACAGGGAGCGGTACGGAGCGGTGGAGATCATCTATGGGGCCAGAAGCCCGCAGGACCTGGTTTATAAGCAGGAATTGAAGGAGTGGGACGAGCGGCCTGACGTAGATCTCTACGTGACGGTGGATGTGGGGGATGAGACATGGGACGGCCCGGTAGGCTTTGTGCCTCCTTTCTTGAGAGAGATCAACCCCTCGCCTGAAAACAAGGTTACCTTCACCTGTGGGCCGCCGATCATGATAAAGCTGGTGGTCGAGGCTTTGGGGGAGATGGGATACGCCGACGCCGACATAATCACCACGCTGGAGATGAAGATGAAATGCGGCGTCGGCAAATGTGGCCGCTGCAACATCGGCGATAGGTATATCTGCCGCGACGGACCCGTCTTCACCTTCGAGCAGTTGAGGCGGATACCTGGAGCCCTGGAAGCCTAGTGCTCTGTGACCTATTGTCATTCTGAGGCGAAGCGCAGCGAAGGCGAAGAATCTCAATTCTTGCTAGAAAACAATGAACGAGAACTCTATCGGCGATTTGATGAAGGAGACCAGGGTATTCCTCTGCGTTGAGTGCGGAAAATGCGCCTCTGCCTGCCCCATGACCGAGATATTCGAGGATTTCTCCTATGAGGTCTCGCCACGGGGGATTGTAGAGAAGGCGCTGTTCGGCTTCGATGTCCTGACCGATGTCGGTATCTGGTTCTGCCTGACCTGCGATGTTTGCACCCAGCTGTGTCCTGCTGGGGTGAGGTTTCGAGATTTCGTCCAAGGGGTGCGAGCCTTGGCCATGGAGGAGGGCGTGACCGAGCATGGACTCTTCTGCGAGCGATGCGGTCAGTACGTATTGCCCATCCACACGGTGGATTACATTCAAGAGAAGCTGGATGGAGAGGAAGTCCCTGCTGAGTACCTGTGCCTGTGCCCTAGGTGCCGGAAATACGACTTCACGGCGAAGATGAAGGCTCTGCGCCCTGGAAGGAGCAGGGTCAGACTATGAAAGTAAAACTGCATCTTATGGCCTTGCCCGCCCTGGTCAGGGCGATGGGAGGCAAGAAGCTGGAGGTGGATTTCCCTGGGGAGACGGTGGCCGACTTGCTCGATCACATCGTGGAGCGATATGGGAGTGCGGCCAAAGAGGCTCTCCTGGATGAGGAAGGGCGGTTGGATCCCATAATTCAGATCCTCATCAACGAGAAGGAGTGGGTGGTTCACGACGAACTGGATACGCCGTTGAAGGAAGGCGACACCGTGATCCTGATGTTGCTAGTTGCCGGGGGATAGATATCTGGGAGTATGTAACTTCCTATCGCGAACTGAGACCGCCCCTATCAAAGGGCGGTTTTCGCATTCGGCGTTGCGCAGCAAAAGCCCGGGGGGCACGAGGGGTGTCCCCTCGTGTCCTTCATACCCCTCCCTTGTATCTTGGGGCTTGCGCCTAATTGCTGCGCAAGCCCGCATTCTATCGCATTTGACAAGTGGGCATAAATATGGTATATTTAAAGCTTAGATGAGAACTTTTTTCGTTGATTTCCCTGTATGGCACTCGGGCTACCAGGAGGATGTTCATAGGCAAATTGTTTAGTATGCCACAACGAGGTGAAAGACATTAAGCAGCAGCGCATCAATGAAAGGATTCGCGCCAAAGAGGTGCGCTTGATCGGGGAGCGAGGCGAGCAACTGGGGATATTCCCCTTAAGAGAAGCCCTGCAAATCGCCCGCGGGCATGATCTAGATCTGGTTGAGGTTGCTCCCCAAGCCGATCCGCCTGTCTGCCGCTTGTTAGACTACGGGAAGTACCTCTACGAGCGCTCTAAGAAGGCCAAGGAGGCGAAGAAGGCCCGCAAGCCTGCCGAGGTCAAGGAGATACGATTTCGCCCCAAGACCGGCGAGCACGATGTCAACTTCAAGATCAATCGCATGCGCGGGTTCTTGAAGGAAGGCTCCAAGGTGAAAGTGCGGGTGCTATTCCGAGGTCGAGAGATCACCCATCCGGAGATAGGCGAGGAGATGTTGAACGGAATCGCAGTCGATCTGGAGGACTTGGCCGCCGTCGAATATCCTCCTCGTATGGAGGGAAGAAGCATGCTTATGATCCTCGCTCCGGTCAGTAAGAAGAAGAAACCAGCGAGCTAGCATCCAGCGGCAAGGGAGGAGAGTTTCGAACGGGCGCCACTGGCGCCCGTCACCATGTCTCGCTGGGGCAACCAGGCTCGATAAGGAGGATTCCGTGCCCAAGATGAAAACTCATAAAACCACCGCCAAGCGGTTCAAGGTAACCAGTTCCGGCAAAATACACCGGTACAAAATCGGGAAGAGCCACCTGCGCCGCAAGAAGCCAGCCCGCGTAGTGCGTTCGTTTGACAAAACGATGGACGTCACGAACTCGGGTAGCGTGAGGCGAGTGAAGAGGTTGCTGCCCTACATAGGAAAGAAGGGCAAGCATAGTTGATTATCAGGGTGTAAAGGAGTGTTTGGAGTTGCCGAGAGTTAAGGGAGGGCCCAGGGCCCACAGACGACATAAGAAAGTTTTGAAGCTGACCAAGGGACAACGGGGGACCAAGAGTACTCTCTACCGCCGGGCCCATGAGGCGATGTTGAAGTCATTGACCTACGCCTATGTGGGTCGGCGCCGGCGCAAGCGGGATTTTCGACGGCTATGGATCTCGCGCATCAACGCCGGTGCTCGCCAGAACGGGCTGTCCTACAGTCGCTTCATGGGAGGTCTCAAGGAGGCGGGCGTGGAGTTGGATCGCAAGGTGTTGGCCGACCTGGCGGTCAACGATGCTGAGGCTTTCTCCCGTTTGGTTGAGCTTGCCAAGGGAGCGTAATGATCTCCAGCACGGCCAATGAAAAGGTGAAATATGTGCGTTCCCTGCATCGCAGATCTGTCCGTCACCGGGAGAACCGTTTTATCGTGGAAGGTCTGCGGTTGGCAGAGGAGATGAATGAGGCGGGCCAGGAGCCCGCCTTTGTCTTTTATACGGAGGCCTTCGCTGGTAAACCTAGGGGGCGCGCCCTTCTTGAGGCCCTGCGCCATTCGGGGTGCGAGGTCCTAGCCGTCACCGACCATGTTATGCGCGCCATGGCCGACACCAAGACCCCCCAAGGCATCCTCGCCGTCCTGCCCTTTCCCCAACTTGCCCCCTCTGAAGCGCCCCTGATCCTGGTGCTGGACCGCGTGCGGGACCCTGGCAACTTGGGTACGATCCTCCGTTCGGCGGAGGCGGCCGGGGCGGGAGAGGTCATCACCGTCAAGGGAACAGTGGACGTCTGGAGCCCCAAGGTGGTGCGGGGAGCCATGGGCGCCCATTTTCGCCTGTCGATACTTTACGACCGGAAGTGGAAGGAGATCGAGGGAGAGCTGGAGGGCAGGCAAGTCTTGCTGGCCGATCCGGGAGGGGAGCTGCCCTACTACCATGTTGATTGGACCCAGTCCAGCGCCCTCATCGTGGGTGGTGAGGCTTTTGGCCCAGGGTGGGAGGCTCGGGAGTTGGCGAGCAGCACGGTGACCATCCCCATGCGCGGTGGTGCCGAGTCCCTGAATGCGGCCGTGGCGACCAGCATCATCCTCTTTGAGGCGGCTCGCCAGAGGGCTGGGTAGAGTCTGTTTTTCTAATCGAATGTGCAGGTGGTATGATCATCCAAACCGTCCCCGCCATGCCGTGGCGACCCTTCTTCGAGGACCGGGAGGCTGCCGGCCAGGCGCTGGCCAGAGTGTTGGCTGAACAGTATCCTGGCGTTGACGGGGTAGCGCTGGCCATCCCTCGCGGAGGAGTACCTGTAGCCTTTGAGGTGGCTCAGAAGCTGAAGATACCCCTGGATGTCGTCGTTCCTCGCAAGATCCCCATACCCTGGGAGCCTGAGGCGGGCTTTGGTGCTGTAACCGCCGACGGTACCCTCCTGCTCAACGAGCCATTGGTGGCCCAGTTGGGCCTGACGAAGGATCAGATCAGAGAACTGGCGGCCCAGGTGCAAGAGGAGGTGCGCCGCCGCCTCGAAGTATATCGCGGCAACCGGCCCCCGCCCGAGGTCGAGGGCAAGACGGTGTTCCTCATAGACGACGGCCTGGCCTCAGGCTTCACCATGCTGACCGCTGTGCGCTCGGTGCGACGAGCCGAGCCGGGGGAGATAGTGGTGGCTGTGCCGGTCAGCCCCCGCCGGTCGGTCAAGCGGGTGGAGCCAGAGGTGGACGACCTGGTATGCCTGATTGTGCAGGAAAGTGTGCCCTTCGCCGTAGCCAGCTTCTACGCCTCCTTCCCCGACCTGTCGGACGCCCAGGTCATCGACTATCTACAAGCCTCGGCCTCTTGAGACCTTTCTCCGGTCGCTTCGGTGGAGGACAGGTCAGCGCATTGCAAGGGCAGAGGCCCCGACTACGAACGTCAGAAGGGCTGAAGCCCTCGCTACGAACTCTGGCCTCTCAAGACGTTTCTTCAGTACAGACCACCAATTGTCATGCTGTGGGGCACGGCATGC